>JACPAV010000022.1 GCA_016180645.1 Nitrospirota bacterium
GGTTAAGATAATCTCCTTTCCAAAGATCCTCTCGGTCACGAAGAAAGAGGACAGAATCACTGAACAGTTACAGGAGGACATTTTCACTGAACTACCACAGTCAGCAGCCCTCATTTGACCCCCTCACCGGCGACGCCGACGCCTCCGAGGCGTTCCGGAGTGCGTGGCTCCGATTTCTGACTCTGGTGAAGGAATAGATTTCGTCGGCTGCCTACAGCTTGAACCGGCTCATCCGCTGCATCAGTTCGGAGCCGAGCGCGGACAGAGTTCCCGCCTCCGTATTCAACTGCTGGAAGGCCGCGGCGCTCTCCTGGACCAGTTTGGAAATGGATGTGAGCGCGCCGGCTACCTCGTCGCTGGCCTTGGCCTGCTGATCCGTCGCAACGCGGATCTCCGCTGACAGTTTCGACGCCTGGGCCGTGCCGGACAGAATCTCATCGAGCGCCTTCCCCGCCTGCACCGTGAGCGTGGCCGTTTCATTGGTCACCTTCGATGTCCGCTCGACCGCCGCCAACGTCTTGTTCGCCCCCTCTCCGATGTTCTCGATGATGGACGTGATGTTTCCCGCCTCGGAGGCCGCCTTCTCGGCCAGCTTGCGCACTTCGTCCGCCACCACCGCAAAACCGCTGCCGGCCTCTCCCGCTCTCGCCGCCTCAATGGCCGCGTTGAGCGCCAGCATGTTGGTCTGAGCAGCGATCCCTTCAATCGTCTTCACGATCTCTCCCACGCGCCGGCAGTTCTGGTTGAGCTGCGTCATGTCCTGCACGGCATCACGCACGGCCATCTCGGTCGCCTCCAGTCCGCGCAGGCCTTCCGTCATGACATCCTTGCTCCGGCGCGCCAGTTCCGTGATCTCCTTCATTCGCGTGTCGGCGTGGCCGGAATTCGTGGCGACCTCCTGAACCGCCGTCGCCAATTGCGTCACGGCCGCCGCCACGTCCTCGATCCGCGCCTGATGCTCCTGCACCGTGCCGATGGTTCGGCCCGACACCGCCTTGATCTCGGCAGCCGCCGATTCCGTCTTGCGCACCGTCTCGTCCACGTGGGCCAGCAGTCCGCGCAAGTTCGTCTGCATGGTCGTAAACAGTCGTCCGATGTCCCCCGGAAGCGCGCCGTCCGTCCGGCTGAAATCCCCCTTCGAAAGCGTCTCCGTCTGCCGCGCGAGTTCACCCAGCACCCCGAGCACTTGGTTGAAGGAGCGACGCATCGCCGCGATCTCATCGCGCAGCTTGACCTCCAGCGGCTCCTGGTTGAGCTTCCCCCCCGCGAGGTCGTCCAGCACGCGCGTGACCTTCTGGACGGGTTGACTGATCGTCACCGTAAACACCAGCGCCAGGACCATACTCAACATCACCGCCCCCAGAGCCGCGCCTGATCCGACGAAGGCCGCAAATCGTTTCCGAAGGGTCGCCAGGTGCTTGAGTGAAAAACTCATGCTGACCGCCCCCATGACCTCGCCCTTCTTGACATCGTGACACTCCCCGCAAGACCCCCGGGCCACGATCGGCACCACGTAATCGAACATGTTTCCCCGCCCGTTCTTGACGACCATCGTTTGAGGGGCGCCCGAAGAGAGGGCCTCCCGCTCGATGTCATTCTTCGGCTGCTTCTCCGGACCGTGCGGAACGTCCTCATCCTCGTTCAGGACCTCCGCGTGGATGATCCGCAGCTCCGCAATCGTCGTGGATTCCAGTAGATGTTTGACGATCGATCCCGCACGCTCTCCTTCGTCGGCTTCCATAAGCTGGATGAGACCCTCCGTCACTGCCGTGCCCGTCATTTTCGCGGCGTTCAGCTCCTGCTCCAGCGAGAACTTTCCCTGCACCCACAGGGCGATGACGAGAATCGCCGCCATGACCAGCGCGAAATTGCCGACCAAGGTGACGATGACTCGTTGATTAAGCGACTTGAAGTTGAAAAGGCCGTCCACCCGGCGGACCCAACCGAGCACCATTTCCTTCATGCCTTCACCTCGCCGCCGGACGCCGTTCCTGGCCCGGTTTCAAGAGCTGGAAAAACGCCCCCTGTTCGCTCCGGACCAACTGGTAGAACTCGCAACCCATGCAACTCACCTCTTTCTCGGCAAAACTTCCCTGAACCTTCCCACCGCAAAATGTCCCCGCCACCGCCCAGCAAATCCGGCCGGCAAACTTTCCCCCATTGATGCCTCCACCGGATACGTCGCCGGACGCCGGACACACCCCCATCTCGGGAACCTTCAATCCTCCGGGCTCGCGCCCGCATTTCTTGAACTCCCAGCAGTTCGTCTTGGCCATTTCAGCCTCCTCTCGATTCGATGCGGAAGTCCTACGTTTCCGATGGAACCCTCGAAAACGGCTCTCGGTTCACCCCTTCATCGGCCATGCCCGTTGGGCCTATCGATAGCAGTTGCCACGGCGTCCTGAAATGACCCAAGTCATGAACGATTAGCTGATGTGGATCACCATTCAAACATGTCAGACCGATTCTTTGTTGATCGCACTCATGTTCTAAGGCGGATGTCGGTCTGTACCATGGGACTATGGAACAGATCACCGCGAATCCTCCGGCCACTTCCGTAGCTCCCCTTCCCGAGGCGGGAGCCGGCCGGTTCACCCGCGCCGAGCAGCGCATCCGAAAAGGCCTCTGGATCTATCTCGTTATTCGGTGGGTGATCGCCGGCACCCTCTCACTCATTCCCATCATCATCGTCCCCTTCGGCCTCTCCATGGGCAACGGCTTCCTGGTGGCCGCCTTCGCGTGCATTACGCTGAGCAATGTCCTCGTGCACTGGCAGTTCCGCCGGCTGATTCAGACGCCCAAACTCCTGCTCCTGTCCTTCATCTTCGATTCGGTCCTCGCGGAAATCGTGATCCACGTGGGAGGCGGCGACGCCTATGGCCTCCGTTACTTCGGTCTGATCGTAGTTCTCTTCGCAACCACATTGCTCCCCCCCCGCTTCTCGCTGGTCTCGGTCGGCTCGTTCCTACTGAGTCACGTCGCTCTCGAAACCTTGGAGTTCCTCGGTGGGTTGCCTCCCGGCCAAGGCATGAATGCGTCCGCCTTCACCCCCCTTGAGCGCCTGTTCTACGGAATCGTGCCCGACGCGTTTATCGTATGGGCGGTCTGGTGGGGCGTGGCGATGGTCACGGATCAGCTCACAAGGGAAATTCGATCCGGAGAAGAACGCGCGGACGAACTGGATGTGCTCGTCCGCTCCGCCACCGAGCGCATCGAACAGACCCAAAAGGCGCTGATACAGTCCGAGAAACTCTCGGCACTCGGACAGGTCATCTCCGGCGTGACGCACGAGCTCAACAACCCGCTCACCGGCGTCATCGGGTACGCTCAACTCCTGAAGGAGTCCGCATCGAGTCCCGATCAGCGGGCGATTCTGGACAAGCTCCTGCGCGAAGCCGAACGCTCGAAAAGGATCGTGAACAATCTTCTGGTCCACACCCGGCACTATCAGTCCGAGAAAGTCCCGATCGACCTGAATGCATTCGTGCGCGAGGTGCGGGAACTTCGCGAATACCAAGCGGGACTCCAGAACATTCGCTTCGAATGCGAATTGGATCCAAATCTTCCCAAGACGATGGGAGAGCCGGACCACCTCCGCCAAGCCCTCATCAACATCGTGCTCAATGCAGAACAGGCGTTGCAAGATAGACTGGAATCCGGCCGGAAAATTCGAATTTCCTCGCAGGTTGAACCGCCATCTTTGCCCGGAGCGAACGGGTTCGCACATGGACGAATCCGGATTGCCATCTGGAACAACGGCCCGGCGATCCCGCCCAATGTTTTGTCTCGTCTGTTCGAACCGTTCTTCACCACGAAACCCCCGGGCAAGGGGACGGGGCTCGGCCTCTACCTGGTGCACAATATTCTTGTCGATCACGGAGGATCCATTCGCGTTGAGAGTGATCCATCGCGGGGCACGACCTTCACTCTGGATCTACCTGTTATCCCGTCGCCGGCACCCGTTGCGGCTACGATACCGGTCCCCCCTCATGTCGAGACTCCGGCCCCAAAGCCGCCCAAGCTTGTCCTAGTGGTGGATGATGAGGACTTCATCCTTGACCTCCTGTCCCAGGCGCTGAAGTCGGACGGGCACCGCGTCCTTACCGCCCGAGATGGAGTCGAGGCGCTCGATGTGCTGAAGACCGCCGAGCCAGGCGTCATCTTGATGGACTTCCGAATGCCGCGTATGGACGGTGAGTCACTAGTGGGCGAAATCGAACGCTGTTATCCGGCCCTGATGAACCGTATGGTCATCATGTCCGGGAGCAGCGGACTCGGAGGGCTCGATCGCCTCCTCCGAGAGAAACCCCATCTGCGGCACATCCAGAAACCGTTCGACCTGAGGGCGGTGAAGGCATTGATCGGCTCGATGTAACCTATTGTCACCACGCTTATTGTTTGACTTGGGTCATACATGATTGATTGACTCGGGTGCACACTGCTCCTGAATGGCCACGAGGAGGCGTTTCACAGGAGCTGGAAAGGCCGCACCGGACGGGGATTCAACGCCGAAGTTATGCGACCTGTGCAAGGTGCGCACCCCATGTATCATCGGAAAACTTTCTGCGCTCCCGGATGCCCAGAAGAACTACTCGTTGCCCGGAGTGCCTCAGACCTTCCGCAAGCGGCAGATCATCTTTCAGACCGGCTCCAAGCCGTACGGCCTCTACGTCGTTTGTTCCGGCCGGGTGAAGGTGTACAAGAACACTCCGTCGGGTCGGCTCCTCACCACGCGTATCGCATCGACGGGCGAACTTCTCGGTTATCGAGCCTTCTTCGCCGATGAGACCTACGCGGCCAACGCCGAGACTCTGGAGGATACCAGCCTGCGTTTTCTGGACAGGGAAGTCGTTCGTAAGCTGATCCTGACGCAACCCCCGCTGGTTGAAGAAATCCTCCGCAAGGTCTGCCTGGAACTTCGCTATTCCGAGGACACGCAAGTAGAGCTCCTATACAAGCCGGCGCATGATCGGCTCCGTGGACTCCTGGTCCATCTGGGAAAAATCTATTCGTCCGACCTGGATCAGAAGGAAGTGGTCATTCCGCTCACCCGGGATGAAATCGCCGATCTGGCCGGTCTCACCTCGGAAACCACCATCCGACTTCTCCGAGAATTCCAACAGCAGGCCATTGTCGGTACCTCCGGCTACGGCCGACTTACCGTCCACCTCCAAGCCCTCCGCCAGGAAGCCGCGTAGCACCCCGCCCCGAATCGATATCCAACCGCATCCGCCTCGTTACCTCCACTCTCGACCCCTGGTAGGCGCACCCTTTACGGGTGCGTCCTCGGCAAAGCGCAACCTGAAGCTGACGGCTACCGCAACGATTGGGCACGGGTTCGTCTTTTTCCCTGATCTGGATCATAGTAGACATCCATGCGCCGCATCAGACTCCGGGGAAAAGGAGAGAGCCATGAAACGCAGAATTGTGAGCACAATGTTGACTGTCACGGTCGTATTATTGGGAGGGATTGCGACTGCGCGAGGCGATGCAAAGGTATCTCTCCAATATCGGCCGCGGATCGAGAACAAGGGGGCCGGGTACCGAACGCCGAAGACCGAAGGATCTTCCGGCTATCTCGAAGCCTCGCATCGGGCCCGTCTCGGAATCAAGGCCACCCACCCGGATGTTCCAAATGTCAGCGGCGCCGCCGAGATCCAGGACGTACGATTTTTCGGCGAGGAATCGGACACGCTCGCCGATTACACCGCCGACACCTTCGATCTCCATCAGGGATTCGTGGATGCGTTCGATGAAATCCGCCACATCGGGATCCGCGTCGGACGGCAGGAACTCAACTATGATGAGCACCGGCTGTTGGGTAACGTCGACTGGACGCAGCAAGGCCGATCCCACGACGCAGCGGTCCTTCGCTGGGAATCCGGTGCGTACGCCGCCCATCTCGGAGGTGCGAAACACCTGAGCGCCGCTCGACTCCAAGGGGGAACGTACAAGAAAGCCTATCCCTCTTACACGAACTACAACGAACTCCTCTTCCTGTGGGCGAAAGCGCCCGCCGGACCTGTCTCTGCGAGCTACTACGCGGTGTTTGACACGCCGCCGAAAATCTCGACTCGATTCACCACAGGTCCGCGCCTCGAATCCTCGGCGGGCGGTATCCAGTCGCGCGCCGAAGCCTACTACCAAATCACGAAACAGCGCGACATGGACCGGGCAAGCGGCTACCTGGTCGGCCTGTCCGCGGGGAAGTCCTTTTCGGCCGGTCCCACCGGTTACTCCACCACGGCGGCTTACGACTTCAGCTCGCCCGATTTCGGCAGCCTATACCCCACCGCCCACAAATGGTTCGGCACGATGGATCTGTTCCTCGCATTCCCCGCCGACACCAACAGCAAAGGCTTGCACGATCCCGCGCTGAAACTGTCGGCGACGGGCACCGACTGGAAATTGCTCCTCGACCTGCACTATTTCATGCTGGCTGAAGATGTGAACGGCGAAAAGAATCTCGGCCCGGAAGTGGACATCACACTGCCGGTGAAGTTCAACAACGTCCTGACGCTCACGGCCGGCGTGAGTGCCTTCTTCCCCGGTCCTGGCATGGAAAACCTGAAAGGAACGACACCGGAGGGTGGGACCTTCACACCGGCAAGTCTCGAAACCGGGTACTGGTCGTTCCTTATGTTGGACGCGAAGTTCTGAAAGCGCCGTGGTTCGACTCGCTCACCACGAGCGGTTTTCCAGGTTGCATCAGGGTCTGAACCGCTCAACCTGAGCTTGTCGAAGGGGGAGCGAGGGGAAAGGAATTCCGCGGGAATTCGGGCGAGTCTTCGTGTAGACTCCGCGCCATGCACTGGCTCTACGAGGCCTCCGTGTGGCTCCACATCGTCGCGGCAGCCGTGTGGCTCGGCGGGATGGTCTTCGTCGGCGCCGTAGTGGTTCCCGTCTCTCGCAAGCCCGACTTCCAGAAATCGGCCGCGTCCCTCGTGCACCACACCGGGATCCAGTTCCGGCCGGTCGGATGGATCTGCCTCGGCCTCATCGCCTTCACAGGCCTTTTCAATCTGTGGTACCGAGGCGTTCGCGCGGAGGACCTTGTGAGCCTCAACTTCTGGCGCATGCCGTTCTCACAGGCACTCGCTTACAAGCTCATTTTGTTCTATGTCATCCTCGTGATCAGCGCGGTGCATGACTTCTATCTCGGCCCGAAAGCCACCGCGTCCTGGATGGCAGACCCCAATTCCCCGAAAACGGCAAAGTATAGGAATCTGGCTTCCAAGCTCGGCCAAATCGGACTCCTGATCTCGCTCGCCATCGTGGCCTTCGCCGTGATGATGGTCCGCGGACTGCCGTGGTGATGGGGAGCAGGAAAGGTAGGCGCAGCCTTCAGGCTGCGTCCGGTTCGCGGGCTGAAGCCCCATGCCACGGAGGGTATGGGACCATGATATGTCGCCGCACCACGGATGGTGCGGCATGGAACATGGCCCGCGGCTACCGCCGCATGGGTCCAAGCGCCAAGAATCTCGTCTTCGCCAACGCCCTCCTGATTTTCTTCCTCGCCTGCACGAGCAAGAAAAAAGAATGCCCTCTCCCCGAACCGGCGCCCATCGCCACCGCCCCCGTCGGCGATCTCGGCGACGGCACGTACAAACTTTACACGGGTCGCCGGATCACTCCGATCGGCCGACACCTGGAAGTCGGGACATTCCCCCAAAACCTTGCGCTTTCCCCATCAGGAAAACTCCTCGCCATCAGCCACAGCGGCGAAAGCGACGAGAAAAATGAGGAGAAGGAGAAGCAGACGGTCTGGATCGTTGACGCGGCCACCATGACCACCCTGAAGATTATTCAAGCCGATGCCTTCTTCTACGGCCTCGCGTTCAGTCCCGATTCGAAGCTGCTCTACGCTTCCGGTGGTGGAGGCAACACGGTTCACGTGTACGACGTGACCTCGCCGACCTACCGCGAGGTCAATCCCTTGAAGGTGGAGGACTATCCCAGCGGCGTGGCCGCAACTCCCGACGGGAAACTCCTCCTCGTGGCCCGGCTTCACGAACACACACTGTCCGTCTTCAAGACCGGCACCTACGAGAAGCTCGCGGACCTGCCGACACAGGCGTATCCCTACGGAGTAGCCGTAACGCCGGACAGCACGAAGGCGTTCGTCTCCAACTGGGGTGACTCCTCGATCTCGGCGTTCGACCTGACCTCGCTGAAACCCCTCGGGCGCATCGAGGTTGGAAAGAATCCCGAAGGGCTCGCCGTTTCCCCGGATGGGAAGAGCCTCGTCTCCTCCAACGCCGACGCGGATTCCCTCAGTTTCATCGATACCGCCACGCTCGAAGTCACCCGCACTCTCTCCCTGAGGGCCCGTGCCGAGGACGCCCCCGGCGTCATGCCCGTGGATCTCACGTTTTCACCCGATGGCAGTCGGCTGCTCGTCGCGTGCAGCGGAGACAACATGATCGCCGTCGTCGATGTCGCCGATGGGAAAATCATCGGCAAGATCCCTTCCGGCGCCTATCCCACTTCGGTACGAACCGATGGAAAATCGCTCTACATTCTCAACGGCAAGGCGTTCGGAGCGCGACCCAATCTCAAGAACGAATTCATCACCTCCATCGTGTGGGGACATCTATCCAGCGTGGACATGCCGTCGGAAGCGGATCTCCCCTCGCTCACGGCCAAGGTGGACGAGAACAACGAAGATCGGCTGAAGCACTTCTTCGGGCTCGGTCCGGAATGCCAGGCGACTAACGGCCCGGTGCCCATCCGCCATGGTGATAAGTCCGCACAAATCAAACACGTGGTCTACGTAGTCCGCGAAAACAAGACGTATGACTCTCTGCTCGGGGATCTGGGCGGCGAGGCGCGGGGAGAGCCCAGCTTCGCCTTGTTCGGTGAAAAGATCACGCCGAACCTCCACTCGCTGGCCCGCCGCTACGCCAACCTCGACAATTGCTACTACGAGTCCGAGCAGTCCCTCCAAGGTCACATCTGGATCTCCGGGGGATGGACCAACGATTTCGCCGAACGAAACTGGACCGCCATGTGGGCGCAGAAAGGCGTGGGGCAGTTCTTCCTGCCCAACACCGAACCGGCGGCGCGCGGCGGCGAGCCGCTGTTCTATGACAATCTCATCAAGCACGACGTCTCGTTCCGGGTTTACGGAGACCCCACGGGGATTCTCACGGGACTGTTCGACACCTTCAGGAACAACATCGATTTCAAGTACCCCACGTGGTCCATCCAGATCCGTGATCAGGACAAGATCAAGGAGTTTTTCCGCGAATTGGATCTCGGCATCTTCCCTTCATTCGTATCGATCTGGCTTCCGAACGATCATACGCGCGGCACTTCTGCGGGGGCCCCAACGCCCGAGACGATGATTTCGGACAACGACTACGCCACCGGCCTCCTCATCGAGAAGCTGAGCAAGAGCCCCTACTGGAAAGAGACGGTCGTTTTCATCTTCGAAGACGATCCCCAGGGAGTGCCGGACCACATCGATGCCCACCGCGGCCCCTGTCTCGTCGTCGGTCCTCAGGTGAAGCGTGGCTACACATCCCACGTCCACTATTCGTTCCCTTCCTTCCACCGGACCGTGGAACTGATTCTTGGGATGCAGCCGCTCAGCCGATTCGATGCCCTTGCGGCGCCGATCCTCGACGTGTTCACCCAATCGCCTGAAAATTCAGAACCGTTCACTCCCGTCGCGCCGGACGTCCCCGTGAGGTACAACGCGCCCGACGCCTACGGCGCGGCGGAATCGGCGAAAATGGATTTCTCCACGGCGGACCAGGCACCCGGGCTTGGCCGTGTTCTGTGGCACCACATGAAAGGTCCGAAAGTTCCGTTCCCCTCCGCCTATGCGGATGAGGACGATGATTGATGGAGGTATCACCATGAAGAACGTCGTTGCCCTACTTGCGGTTGTTTTCTCCTTGGCCTCGTCGGGAAGTCCGGCGGGCGCATCGGAAGATTCCCCCTATCTCTATCACCCAGGAGAGACCCTCGGCCGCGGTGCCGCAGTCTTGGAAAGCGAAACCGCCATCGGGACCCGTGAGTCTCGTCCCTTCGGCGAAGAGGGTGTCGAGCAAGGCGTCCGGGTCCGATACGGCGCGTTGACTCCTCTCACTCTCGAAGCATGGGGCGCTACATTGTTCAACGGCTCAGGCCTCGATCATGCGGCGTGGGCCGTGGAATCCCGCCTCCGCCTGCTGGACCAAGGCCAGGCGCCAATGAGTCTCCAGCTCGGCGCCGGATGGCTTCAAGACTTTCAGGGGGTGTCCGTTCCACGGCTCCGGCTCACCGGAAGCCGATCCCTGGACGGACTGGACCTTCGCGCCACCTCGCTTGCGGAGATTCCCACGGGAGTCGCCGGGAGAGATGCCGTGGACCTCATCATCGGCGTGGCCGGTTCGACGGCAATGGCTTCCCACCTGCGGCTCGGGGCTGAAATCCTGGGAGAGGACTTGGAGGGCCTCTGGGACGAAGAGGAGGCCGAAGGAGGAGCCAAACTTCTCGCGGGACCGACCGTGGACTCAGCCCTTTCGCCACGGCTCGCCCTCAAGTTGAATGCCTCGGCCTACTATCCGGTGACCCGCAATACACCAACCCGCGTGCAACCGGGCATCGATGCCTCTTCCGGCCCCGGCTTTCTCGGCCGACTTGCCGTCAGCTATGCTTTCTGACGAGATGGCTTCGCAGTCGGCCCAAGGACCGACCCGCTCGCAATGACAACGCGGCTGTCATTGCGAAGGATATCCTCGCCGACAGGCGGGGATCCCGTGGCCATCTTCCCCCGTGGATCCCGCCCCTCTTTTGGCATCGTTTTCACCTGCCTGGTTGCAGTCGCGTTTCTCTCTTGCGAATCTACTGAATCTCCGAGGCCCTCGATCGACCGCGGCCTGCAATACCTCGCCGAAAACCTCCCCCAGTATGCGGACGAAGAATTCGGCGCGGTCATCGCGGAGAACCCTTCCGCCACCGAGGCCCGACTAGGGCTCGGTCTTTCCCGCGTTCAGGGTATCTTCCACCTCGTCGATTGGGTCCTATCCATCGCCGGCCAGAACGGAACGTACCCCAAGTCTGCTCCCCCGCTCCTGCTCTCTCCTGAACGGCCCGCCCCGGTTCAGGATGAAAATGTTTTCGTCCACGACCTCCTCGACAAGGTCCTCTCGGACATTCTCAAGCTTACGCAGGAAGCCAATGAGGGATTCGCGGCGGCATCCGGCTCCCCGACCTTCAAGCTCGTGATTCCAGCCGCCCCGCTCACAATCCGGGAGCGCACAGTGATGGATCTCGGTGGCACATGGACGTCCAACGACGCCCGACTCCTAAGCTCCCTCGGTCATTTCGTCGAGGCAACCCTCTACCTGCTCCTGTCCCAGGACACCCAATCCGACTACTTCGGAATATTTGCCCACGCCAAGCCGCTCCTGCTGAGCGGTGGCCTCGATCCGGGGGATCTCACCGGAGGAACGGGGACGGCGACCCTGATGAATGTCTTGGCCTTCGCCCTTACCCATCCGCAGTACCCCAACTTTTTCCGTCCGAGCACGCTCGACCTCGACGGCAACGGCAAAGCGGACGGTCAGGAGTTTCCCCAAAGAGCGCGGTCCCTCTACGCCTCGGCCTACAGCGACCTGTCCGCCGCTCTCGATGCCGTTCGCCAATCGCCCGGCGCCGAAAGCGCATGCCGTTTCAGAAGTTCATCTGGAAAATCGGGGAAGATCGAGTGCGGGAACGCCGAGAAACCCCTCTCCATCCCGATATCCAGTTCATTTGCCGCCTCGGTCGCGAGTCTGACAGGCCATCTCCAGAAACACGATCCCGCGGTCCTGTCCCTGAAGAACGATTTCGTATCCCCCTTGGCGGTTCTTGTTTCGGCGATCCTTCAATCCGGCCTCATCGACATACCGACGCTCTCCGCTCTAGGCTCCAATCCGGATCTCATCGAAGCCGCCATCCGGGGATTCGTTGCCATCGACATCGGGCTGGACTTCTACACGTTCTTCGACACGCCGTTCGCGCTGCGAGACGTCTTCCCCGCTGTGAGGACCGATCTTGAGGCGCGCGAGATGAATTTCTTATTTGAGTGGGAATGCGCCGGCGTCAATCAGCTCGCCGCCCCGTTGGGGAGCACCAGCGCGTATCCCAAGGGTGGACTCACTTGCCCGGAAGACGCCGCCTTGGTCGACTCCGCGCACTTCACCGATACCCTTTTCGCTTCCCTCGGAATTTCCTCCATCAACAAGGACGATACCGCCAGTCGATTTCCCTACATACCCTTCAAGGACTCCACGTTCAACGGCCTCCTCTACCTGGAGAAGGACGGCCAACTCCAGAAATCCACCCTCCAGTCCCTCAACGACCTCATCACCACCCTCGGCGGCCTCCTCTCCTCCGCGCTGTAGATCGCCTCAGCGGCTCTGGACTCAGTTTGAAAACGCGCTGGACCGGTAGCCGCAGGCTTCAGCCTGCGTCCGAGGACGCACCCATAAAGGGTGCGACTCCCAAGACATCCCTCCCCGCAACGATGGGGTTTTCAAACAGAGCCTAGGACAGCAATCCGTTCAGCCGGTCCTGAATGACCGCGTCAGCGCACTCAAGCCCGCTCTGCGCGGCGAGTTCCGTGCCGATGCCGCGACCGCCCGCGCCGTCGCCGCAGAAATAGAGTCCTCGGATCGGTGTCCGCACGGGTGGTCGGCGCTTCCCAACCTGACCCACTCTCTGACCTGTACTGATCGCCGGGCCGTACTGCTTGCCAATCCATCGCTCGATGAACCGAACGTCGAACGTCTGGACCCACTCGATGTGCGGCACGATCTCCGGCGCCATCGCCTTGATCGTCTCCACCATGTTGGCCGTCCATTCCTTCGGACCGTTCTCCAGTGTCACGTCCGTGGTCGGCGCCACCGCACACGCCGTAATGAGTTGCTTGCCTTTCGGTCCCAGCTGCGGGTCGAAGTTGGTCGGGATCGGAGCGTATATGGGCGTGGCCGCAGGCAACTGCCCTTTCTGCACCTGGCCGTACACACGTTTGAGATCGTCCACCTTCATCGTGCGAATCGTCATCTCGTCGCTCCATCCTCCAATCAGACACCCGGCCTTCAACACGGGACGGTCCAGGATGATCTTGGCCTGCACGGCGATGGAGCTCCCTCGAATCTCCTTTACACGACGAACGTACTCACGTGGAAAATGTTTCTCTCCCGCCAGGCCGAGAACGCTCGTCCGCAGGCTTGAAGTGCTGATCACGATGGGCGCGCAGAAGTCCCGACCGTCCCGTGCGACGACTCCCGTGACCCGGCCGTGAGAATTCAGCCTGATCCTCTCAACCCCGCAGTGAGTCACGACTTCAGCCCCGTGTCCCCTCGCCGCTTCCAGGAGCGCGCGGGGAACCGCCACCGATCCGCCGATCGGATAGCTGAGGCGGTTGTCCCACACCATCCGCTGAAAGCACCAGATCCCTTCTCCCGCGCTGACCTCTTCCAGCGGGAGCACAAAATAGAGCCCCAATAGGAAACCGAAGGCGGCGACGAGGCGCGGATCGCGCGTGTAGCGCAGGACGAAATCCATCATCGGTACATCGTCCAAAGCCTCGATCTCGTGCGGCCGCAGCCGCATCACGGCGGTGAAGAAGCGAACGATCGGCGGCACTTCCCACGGTTTCAGCCTCACCTGATACGCCGCGCGGAGGAGCGCCGCGGGCCAGCGGTGGGGGTCCCTGGGAAACGTGAGATCCAGCCCCGGCCCACGGGCCAGGACCATTTCCCGCGTTTGGACGAACCGAACCCTCTTCTTCACACCGGCGCGGCGCTGAGCCTCGCCCAACGGACCCCGATGGCCGCGGGAAAAGAGATGGGTACCGATATCGATGTGAAACCCCCGCTTCTCATAGTAGCTGCAACTGCCGCCGATCCGCGGATTTTTCTCAAGGATCAATACACGGAGGCCGGCCGCCGCGAGCGCCGATCCGACGGCGCAACCGCCGAGGCCCGTCCCAATGACGATGGCATCGTACTTCGAAGGGCTGTTTCTCATCGAGGCCCGAGATCCTTGAGGATCATTTCCGCCACGTTGAATCCGGAATCCACCGCCTGCGTCGTCCCAATCCCGCGGCCACCCGCATCGCACCCTACAAAATAAAGCCCCTTGAGCGGCGATCGCGGATTCGGCTTGGAGCGCCCGCACTGCCCGATGATCTGCCCCAGCCCGATGCACTCGCCCCCCTGACCGGCGAGGACCGCATCGCGCGTCGTGGCCGAAACCTGAGCTGCGCCAAAACTCTGACTGCGGATGACATGCTTTCTCAGATGCGGCCACAAACGGTCCGCCATCTCCTCCGCCTTGGCGATGGCCACCCGGCTCATCGGTGATCGGGGATCCGGGGACGATAGAACTCCAATCAAGGCCACTTGACGTATTCGCCCTGACACAAGCGACGGATCGTAAAGCGAAGGGACCGTTACGAACAGAAGCGGATTCCTCGGCCAGTTTCCCCGTTCCGCTTCCGCAAACCGATTCGTATCCCACCCACTCTCGGGCGAGAACACCACCGTCATGGGAACTTTGAATACCGGCGTGTCAAGATCATACCGGATCCCCACAAACGCCCATGAAGGAGCAAGCTCCTTGATCCGCTCAACGTAATCCTCCAGGAAGGCCGGCTCGCCGGCAAGCCGGAGCACGGTGGGCTGGATGCCCGCGTTGGATACCACCACGGGCGCGTGGAACTCACCGCCGCTGGTGGACACCCCGTACGCCGCGCCATCCCGCCTCAGGATGCGCTCGACCCGCGTCCCCCCCAACCACTGCCCTTCCCGGGCCTGGATAAACCGCGCCGCCTCTTCCGCAATCACTCCGTATCCTCCGCGGTGATAACGGCCCGCCCCGCCCTTTGAAATCTCACGCAGCGTCCGAATCGCCTCCGAGGCCGGCAGCCGATCCACCGGAACCACGAAAAACAAGTTCATCAGGCTCGCCATCCAGTCGAAGATCGGTTGCGGAAGGCGGAAGCGTTTCATCCAATCCAGCATCGGAACTCCATCGAAACGATCCAACATGATCGGCGGCATCGCGCTCGAAACGGCGTTCATGGCCATTATTCCGCCGAGTTGCCACGCGCGAACCCCCAGCCTCGAAGCCATCCGGATCATCTCCAAAGGGTTGCGGATGGGCCGGGCGGGAACGACCAAACTCCGCCGTTTCCCGTCAGGCGCCAAATACACAAACTCCGCCGCCGGATCGGGGGCGAGGAGAACGGACGGGTCCAAGCCGATCAAGCTCAGGAGATCATGAAAACGCGAATGGAGAGAGGGTCCGCCCGCAATCGGCCAAAGCTCGTGGACAACACCTCCGCGAACAACCCGCATGGCTTTTCCACCCGGCCTGGAGTTCTTCTCGATCACGAGGACACGCCTTCCCCGGCTTGCCAGAACAGCCCCCACCGTCACACCGCCATAGCCCGCGCCGATGACAATGGCATCGAAACGATGCGGTCCGGAGCCAGGCTCAAGCCGCAAGCGAGCGGTCATCAGTTCAGAAAAGCTTGCCTCTTGTTGTCGCGCGATCTGAGCAGCGAGGCCACCGGATCGACGGGGAGAAGTCGGCCCATTCGGTTGATCATCCGTGCCACACCCTGCAATTCGCGTTGATCGAGGTCCACTGAAAGCTTCTCCGGTCTCCCGATCTCCTTCAGGACGGCCTCCGCCGCCAGCCAGCCCGTTCGGCACGCGTTTTCCATGCACGAAGGCAGTCCCGTCTGGATCCAGTCGCCCGCGAGGAAGAGATTTCGTACCGGCGAGACGGTTCCCGGCCGCCGCTGCTCCATGCCGGGGTACGGGCAGTGGATGGCCATCGGAATGTGGTTGACCACCGAATGGAGAACCTTCGCCTGGGCCGCCTCGGGGAGATACTCGGCCAGCTCGCTCACCGCCTCCGCCACGATCTCCTCATCCGACATGTGCATCGCGCGGTCGCAATAAATACAGTTCGTCATGATCACGGAATTACGCTCCTCCCAGCCTCGGTTGATGTTGGACATGTCGTAGAAATCGCAGTTGAGATCGTTCGGGTTGAAGGCGCGCGCCCAGAACTTTCTCTTCGTCAGCTTCCGGTCGAACCAGATGTACGTGCTGTAGTACGGGGAAGCGTGGAAATGGACCAGCTCATGGAAGGTCCTGCGCGAACGAATCCACTCGCGAGGCGAGACCTGCCGAAGAGCCATCGGGGTAAGGGCTGAAATGATGTACTGGGCCCGAATCTGCCGCCCATCCTCGAGAAGCGCGCCCGTGGCCGAGGAGGCCGTTCCCGTGAAAGCCTTCACTTCGGCTCCCTTGAGAACCCGGATGCCCGACTTTTTCATGAGCGACTCCGACTGCGGGACATAGAGATCGCTCAGCCCGGTGTCGGCGAATCCGATGTCGAGGTCCGCTACACCGATCAGCCCGCAGTAGAAGCGGAGGAGAGCGCCCGCGGAGCAGAGATCGATCGGAACGTTCATGATCGCCATGCACGCGAAGGACCAGAACCGTTGGATGGCGTACTCCGAAACGCCGAAGCTGCGGAGAAAGGCAGAGGCGTTGATATTGTCGAGCTTCCGCACGTCGTCCTCCTGGAGATGGAGAGCGTAGAGCGAAACGGGAACCATCGTCATCACGTCGGACATCGGCATCGACTTGTCCGCGAGGAGACTCCATGTGAAATGGAATGGCGCGGGGAGGCGTCGGTCGGCGACCATGCTGATCTCCTTCCGACCATCCACCATCGTGATGAAATGCCCCGGCTCCTGCCAGACCACGCGGTCACGCGTTCCGCACAGATCCATCATCCGAAACATGTTGGGATACTTGTTCATGAAGATGTGCGGGCCGATGTGGACAGGGTCGCCCGTCTTCTTGTCGTTCCAACTGCGAGCGCGACCCCCGAGATGCGGCTCCTTCTCGACGAGGGTGATCTTGAGACCCGAATTCTTGAGCCCAAGAGCTGCCGTGATCCCGGCAAGCCCGCCGCCGACGATGAGGACATCCGTGCCTGTCGGCCGGCTGTTTTCCTTCGCCATGTTTACCTCCTTGCCAATATGCGGAGCTTCAAATCATGCTGTCCAACTGTTTAGTTAACTCATTCTCAAACCCAAGTCAAATGCATAGTCAAGGATAGCCCACATCAAACTCATGCGGAGAGCAACAGGCTACGCCTCCGCGCCACCGATGCCCCTCTCCGATGGACCGGGAACTAGTGCCCGGCGAGGCCCGGTATGAGTCTTTCAATCAACTTCGGAACTTGGCTGCGATCTTTTGAGGACTGTCCCGTCGACCGTTTGCTCCTCCATGAAACAAGTTTCACGATGCACCAGTATTCGAAATCGAAGAAGCCAAAAAACGTCGGGCTGGCGGTCCTGATCCCTTTCTTCCATCGCCACTCGATAATCATTTCGAAGGGCAGGATGAACAGCCGCCACCAACCGGGGAAATTCTGATGCGTCTTGTGGAACCGATTGTGATGGAAGCCGGCAACGAAATAGATGTTGTTGATCCACCTGGGGAGCTTGGGGTTGTAGGCGGCGGACATCTTCGTCCACTCCCCCATGGAATTCGGCAGGGGCCATCCGTTCTCTTTCGCGCGCTCGAACGCAATCGTTCCCGGCAGCGGCATGAGCACGTAGACCGTCGCGCGGCTTCTTCCTCTCGGATGGAGGGCGCGAATTTCATCGGATACTCGCAGGGTGTCCATGATCTGGGATGGAGTCTCGCCGGGATTCCCGATGATCCAGGTGTACACGCCCTCGATTCCATGCTTGGCCAGAAGCCTCGCCGCCACATAGTGGGCTTCAACCTTCTCGTTTTTTCGCATCGTCTTGAGGGTTTCGTCATTCCCCGATTCGGCGCCGATATGTATTCGCAGACAGCCCGTCTCGGCCAGTTTGGCGACCCGTTCCTCATTCTTGAGCTGATCGGAGCGGAGATGCAGATGGTACTTGACGCCTTTCCTCTTTAGATGCTCGGCGTATCGCCAATCCTTCAGGAACCAGGAGGAATTTTCGTCTTCGAGTTCAATGAAATCGAACGACTGGACGTTGTAGATATCATCCAAATCCTTCTCCCATATCTCGTACGGAATGTACCGGTACACCGACCTGGTTTTCCCGGTCTCCGGGTCCCACTGCGTGTATTGACCGCCAACCGAACAGAACTCGCATGAGGTGGGAGACCAGTTGCAGCCACGGGAACTTTGAAGGATGACTTCGTTTCGTCTTGCCGCCTCCCGAAACAGACGCTCTGTCTTCGGAGACATGACCGGCACGTACTCCTCCTTCAGGTTGAGCGCCAAACCCCTGCGATTCACCAGGATTCGGCCCCCTTCGTATTCATAGACCCCGTTCGGATCGTGAATCTCGATGATTTCCTTTTGCTGCCCGATGGGCCTCAATCGAAGTCCCGGCCTGTAGGAATCCTTGATTCCAAACCGTTCATCTTCCTCGGGTGATGGTTGATACCCCGCGCTTTCCCGTTTGTACGCGACGCCATCGATGTCTTTGTATCCCTTCCCGGCTTCGATGGCATGCAGAAGCTTTGGAAACCGCGCCTCCCCCTCTCCGATAACACAAAAGTCCACGTAGCTCTCTCGCATCGATTGGAGCGGTTGGAACGTGACGTGTACCCCTCCCCAGACAATGGGTTTCTCGGGAAACCTTTCCTTGCATCGGCCGGCGATCCGGATGGACTCACCGAGCTGAAATCCGGAGAGCGAGCTGAGGGCAACAACATCGGCCCTGCCCATGAGCTCCCACATCTGCTTCTCGCTGTCCAGGCGAGCATCCCAGAAATCCACCTCGTGACCGGCAATTTCCGCGGCGCGCCCCGGATAAATGATCGACAAAGCACAGTTCTTTTGGGGTGAGATCGGAGACGGCAATGGATAGATCATCGCCACTTTCAAGGACATTCGAATCCTCCCTTTCTTGCGTGCTCGATTACCAACAGTGAATCTCCGCCATTCTACGTCTTTCGAGTCATGATGGAAAGTGAGGGTGCCCCGCGCGCCGCCTGGCCGGGCGGGACCCCGAAAGCCCCTACAACACCCTCCAGATTCCCCGCCCCGGAAGATAGCACTCCTCCTGAACAAATTCGTCTTTCGCCGTGATCAAGAATCCCTCGGGGACATTCTCCCAATGCCGCAGATCGGGTCTCACCGCACTTTCCAGAACTTCCGGCGCCTTGGACATGATCGCCGAACCACCCTTCACGGAAACCTCGCATAGAGCGGCCGTTCCCCTGAGCTGGATATCATCCCCGCTGTCCAGCCCTACCGCTCCTTGGGCCGCACCCTGAAGGGACGCAATCGCGAGCCCCAGCGCCACGCCGCTTCCGCATCCGCCTACCATCACCGCCGAGCCCGCTGCAACGGTGGTAATGCTGTACGCCATCCCTATCGGCAACCGGATCCAACTCTTGGCAAACATGAGGGGGTGGTACCGGTGCTGGTGCCGCATCGCAATCTTGTTGAACCAAGCGGTTGTCGAAATTCTCACGCCTGTCGGCGATGCACACTCGGTCACAAACTCCTTGTTCGTCCACACCTTGAGGTACCCTTGCTTCGGATGGATAAACTGGAGATCCCACAGGACCTCCGGGAATTGCCCAAAGGCGAAGATCTTCCAATCGGATGTCGCATTCGGATGCAGGTCGATTTTCTCCACGCGCCCCGCGGCGTATGCACGAATGGTGTCCCCCACTTGATCGAACTCCCCCAGCCGGCTCCAGTCCACCCGCGCTTCCTCCGCATCCCCGTGTTTTTCCCACATGATCGCCTGGAGAAGAATGTTCACCGGATCTTCCCCTCGCGTGTAGAGAACCGCGCGCATCTCATCATTCATCCGGCGCAGCTCGACTTGTGAATCCTCGAACTCGTTCTTCTTCATGTAGCTCGCAGAAATCAGAAAAGACAGATAGGCTCTCTCGTAGCTTTCGAGCACATAGCCGGTCGCCATGTCCTCCGGGATGAAAATACTCGCCACCTCTCTCGACCAGAAATGCGTCTTGTGCGTGTACTTCCGCAGGGCCTTGCTTCCGTATTTGATCACCAAGTCGTAACACTGCGATCGATAGGCCGTCGAGATGAGATTCAACGCTTGAATCGGCCGGCGAAAGCTCAGACGGTCCTGAACATCCTCACATGAATAGACATCGGGGAGATCGTCGTCCGGCTCGACGTAGGGCACACAGCCGGCGAAGAGGAGCAAGAAGGCCCCCACACCGGAAAACCGCATCCTCTACCTCGCGGGGGCGGGGGGGGGGACCGACGGAAGCCGCTTCTGGTAGGGCATGCCGAGAATCTGCTTCATGATTTTCACCATGCGCCACAGAAGCCAGTTCTTGATGAACGGGAATACCGTTGCGGGCGCGAAATACGGATTTTTCGTTCCGCCGATCCCGGCAATGTAAAGCGCCTGCTCGGCGACCGATACGGGACATCCATACGCCCGCATGACCTGCTGTTTTCTCCGGAACAGGAGATTCCGGAATACCACCGCCATCTTGATGAAAATGTCCGTGAACTTTGCGTGGTACGGGTCCTTGTGCCGACGGTCCTTGTAAACGGAGCCGACTTCCACATCCTTTCCGGCAATCCTCCCCTTCCAGTTCGCGCAGTCGCCGATGAATACAACCTTCTCGCCCGGCTTCGCGTCGATCGGCCCCTTATAGGCGCCGAACACCACGTGAAATGGTTTCATCTTGGCGTCCGCCTTCTCGTCCAACTGCCGGATAATCTCGATCGCCTCCTCCATCGCACCGGGACAGCCCCCCCAACAGTAACTCGTCCTTTCCGGCTCGGGCGGCGGCCCTGCATACGCCCGAATCCGCGTACCCTCGAAATACTTCTCCACGCGCACGAGCCCCACTTTGAACCCCTTGGCTCGCGCACGGGCTTGGTCCAGGGTGACATCGCCCTCGACCGAAATCTCCTCTAACGCGATCGGTCCGAATCCACGCTCCGACACAATACGAATGTGATCCACCGTTTTCGGTTCGAGCCCGATGATTCGGCAGCACACGGCATCGACCGCCACGCTGTTGTTCCCCATGATGATCAGTTTGAGATCGAAGGGGATGGGCGTAAGCATCCGTCCCTGCCCGGCGATGATCGCGTCGATAGCGATGAATTTCGGCTGAATGATCGCCTGAAGGTCCGCAATCTTCTCGTCAAGCCGATGGTCGTGGTCGATCAGGCGATGGCGGTCGTCTTGAATCCCGATGTAGTTTTTCAGCGAGAACGTCACGGTCGTCCACGGGTGGGCCTTGAATTTGGGGCAGTTCACCAGGAAATCGCATTTCGCGATCGGCTCCGGCGTAAAGACGTAGTCCCGCATCCGCCCGGCATGGGTGTACCGCACCTCCGCTTGCGGCACTTCGTCGAAATGGTACACCTTCGCCCGGTGCTTCCTGGCGATCGGATAATACCCGGCCTGCGAAAAAGCCATTCGCGTCGGCATTGTAATTCCACACCGCTCCCCCACGGCCAGCTCCGCCATCTCTCCACCGTCCCGATCTCGAAGGGCGCCGAGAACGCCGTCGATGAATTCAGGCCGCGTGAAGGCGTGCGGGAAGATCTCCTTGTGCGCGATGACGACGTTCGGCTTGATCAGCGTCCGGCCGCGCGGCCTGAGATCCAAAGCCTCCAACCCCTCTCGAACGATGGCGTGAATCCGATCCGCGTCGTAAGATTCGCAGTGGCGGAGAATCACCCGGGGTTTTTCATTCGGCGCGGCCATGGTGAGTAGGGTATCATGCCGCGTGGATGCTTGAAAGAACGCGTTGGATCACCGGACCCCTGGCCTTGTTCGATCTCGGCCTGGGGGGGATCGCCGTCCTCTGGCCGGACGTATACGCGAGCCTCATGCACGGGCCCCTTCACCCTGACGCGTTCGCGCTCATCCACAGAACCGGCGTCCTTTGGCTCTTCTTTTCGCTCTGCGAGTTCGCCGCGTTCCTGAGGTGCGAAAGATGGCCGGCCACGATCCTCGCCGTTGCAATTCTTCGCCTGATGGACGTCCCGGCGGACACTGTCTACTTCGTGACCTCCACCACGCTCACCTTCCTGGGCCGATCCTCGCTCCTCATCGCGCCGTTCTTCAATCTCGCCGTCGGCGCCTATCTTTTCTCGGCTTGGAAACGCCGACCCACGGCGGCTGCGCCTGGACGCAACCGCCGCCCCGAATCCCGCTGATCCATGGACATTCACCAGCTCCGAACATTTCTCGCGGTTCTGGAACACGCCAGCTTTTCCGGTGCGGCGGAAGCCATCCACCTGACGCAATCCACCGTCAGTTTCCACATCAAGTCGCTGGAAACCGAGGTCGGAACGCGGTTGATTGATCGCCGCCGCGGAAAAGCGCGTCCCACCGCTGCCGGCCGCACCCTCCAGGAATACGCCGGCAAGATCGTCTCCCTCCGTGGGGAAGCCATGGCCCGAATGCAATCCGAGCAGCGCGGTGAAGTAGGAACCGTCACCGTCTCGGCCTCCACCATCCCGGGCGAATACCTTCTCCCCCCCTTTCTCGCCTCGTTCAACCGACTCCATCCAAAGGTCCAAATCGACCTCCGGATTTCGGATTCTCAGCAGGCCCTCCAGGAACTCCTCGGCGAGAAATGTGATGTCGCCCTGCTTGGATCGAGGCCGCCGGCCGCCCGGGTGACCTCCGAGCCCTTCGCCCCGGATGACCTCATCCTCGTTGCGCCTGCTCCCAACCCGTTCACCCCCTGGCCCCGCGTCACCCATGCCGAACTCATGCACGTTCCGCTGATTCTTCGGGAAACCGGCTCCGGAACTCAACGAGCCACCCTCGAATTCTTCAGGAAGGCTCATCTCGACCCGGGCCGATTCACCCACGCGCTCCGCGTGGGCAGCACCCAGGCCGCCAGGCAGAGCGTGATCGCGGGCGCCGGCATGACGTTCATTTCGCGATGCGCCGTAGAGACCGACCTACGGGCCGGCGTTCTCACTCGCATCGCGTGTCCCAGGACCCCCATCCGGCGGCACATCTTCCTCGCCCGGTTGAAGAACGCGACTCTGTCTCTGCCGGCCCGGGCACTCATCGATTTCCTCCGATCACACATTCGATAGTTGACATCGATAATATCGATATTACTTTCTTGACGGCGGATCTCCATCAAAGATCAAATACTCCCCATGTCTACTCGATGGACGACCCCCCGCCCCTGGACCCGCCCTTCGGGGGCTGGATGGCGGGTTGGGCTTGGGTTCCTCGCGGCCTTTTCCTTTGCGGCCGCGTCTGCCCGGGAGCCGGAAATCGAAACGCGCTTGGCCCCCCGGTCGCGCACATTCGAATTCCGTTACGAGGTCACCCTTCCCGCGCCGGCGGCAGGCACGGCCAAGCTGGAGGCATGGTTGCCTCTTCCCATGGAGGACGATTTCCAGAAGGTTGAGAAAATCCGAATCGAGGGGGCGGCGGCCGTCGTCGGACGCGACCCCAAGTACGGCAATTCCATGGCCTATATCCGTTTCGATTCAAAGAACGGCGCCGCATCCCCCGTCCAAGTCACCCTAACCGCCGACATCACCCGCCTCGAACAAAGGCCCCGTCGAGCCGAGCAAGATGGGGCCGGGCCGACCGCGGTTCCTGCGCTCTTTTTGCAACCTTCGGAAAAGATGGTTCTGACCGATCCCATCCGAGCCCTGGCGCGCAAGGTGACGCGAGGGAAGGCGTCGGACCTCGAAAAAGTGCGGGCGCTGTACGAATACGTCGCCGCCTTCATGCGATACGACAAGTCCGGCAAGGGCTGGGGCGAAGGCGATGTAAGATTCTGCCTCCGGGAAGCGCGCGGAAACTGCTCCGATTTCCATTCCCTCTTCGGTTCCCTCGCCCTAGCCCTCGGGATCCCCGTCCGATTCTCCATCGGCTTCCCCCTGCCGCCGGACAAACCGGAAGGCGTCATCGGCGGCTACCATTGCTGGGCCGAGGCCTACGTCGCCGGGACGGGCTGGCTTCCGGTGGACATCTCGGAGGCGGACAAACATCCGGAGAAACACGATTACTACTTCGGGGCACTGGACGAAAACCGGGTCAGATTCTCCGAAGGACGCGACATTCCCCTCGAACCACCTCCGGCCTCGGCCAAGGCGCTGAACTTCTTCATCTATCCCCACGTGGAGGCGGACGGCCGGCCGGTGAAGGACGTCACCACGCGGTTCTCCTTCCGGAATCTCTAGCGACGGGGCCGTAGCTGGGCTACCTCCCGACTGCAAATCGGGCAGCGGTTGACTTCAACGTCGCCGGGTGGGTTCGACTCCCATTCCCCGTCTGCACGTTCGATCCCGACCCCCACGATGGGGGAAGTGCCGCGGGAGGGCAGGATGCCCGGAGCGGCCCATCCCCCGTCTCCGCCGATTTACGCTTCTCCCTATTATCTGTAACATCTGATATATCTGATTACACAGATATATCAAAGGCCATGTTCCATGCCGCGCCGTCCATGGCGCGGCGACCGATCATGGCCCCTTACCATCCTATGAAAGGGGAGGTGTTCGATGAAACGGACACGATCGAAAACCGAAGGCGCGTGCTGCGCGCCGGGAACCGACATCACGGGTTGTTGCAAAGTGGAGGCCGTCGTCCCCATCGATGAGCGGGGACAAATGGTCCTCCCCAAAGAGGTCCGGGACAAAGCCGGGATCAAAGCGGGCGACAAGCTCGCCGTCATCAGTTGCGGGACCGGCAGTCCCATCGGCTGCCTCTGCGTCGTGCGGGCGGACGCCATGGGCGGGATCCTGAAATCCTTCCTCGGCCCCCTGCTCAAGGATCTGGTGTAGTCATGACGGCACCGGCCATGACGCACGGGATGATCGAGGCCCAAGCGCCGCCCCAGACCATCCGCAGGGTCTACAACTTCTGGAGCCTTTTCTACGGCACGCTGGCGGCCCCTCTCGAACGAAAGCCGCGGCTGCGAGGTCTGGACCTCGCAGCCGTCAAGCCCCGGGAAAAGATCCTCGAAGTCGCCGTGGGGCCCGGCGCCACGTTCTTGGAGATCCTCAAGCGTGTCGATCAATCCACAGTTGTATCCGGCGTGGATCTCTCTCCTCGGATGCTTGACACCACTCGGCGGGCGGCCACACGCGCGGGCTACGACAACGTCGACCTGCAATTGGCCGACGCACGCCGGCTCCCCTTCGCCGACGGGTCGTTCGATGTCCTGTACAACAGCTACATGCTGGACTTGATCCCGCTGGATGAACTTGGGGGCATCCTTTCCGAGTTCAAGAGGGTGCTGCGGCCGGGCGGTCGAATGGTCCTGGTCAACATGAGCAAGTCGAGCGGAGAAGACCGGACCTTCTGGGAGCGCCTCTATCTTGCCGCCCCGAAGAGCTGGGTACCCTATCTGTTCGGTGGATGCCGTCCCGTTCTCATGGAGGGTCCGTTGAAACACACGGGATTCCGCGAGGTGAAACGTGAATTCATCGCGGGACCGCTTCCCTCGGAAATCGTAGGCGCAAGAAAACCGGCGTCTTGAAGGGGTAAAAAAAAAGCGCGCGGGCCCCCTGCGAGGATACGGGGGAGCGAGGGGACCCGCGCTATGTGGGCTTCATTCCTATTGAGGTCGCCCGCTTTGAACCAGCCTCAATAGGGGCAACATACAATATCCCAATTACCTTGTCTAGTGCCTGTGAAAATGGCCGCCGAAATGTTACACCCATTCGGGGCGGTGTGTTTTCAGCCGACCGAGCCTCAGAACTGAATTTGCTTGACCCCATATCTCATCCTCGGGAACTACTTTGGACTAATCGGGTCCACTTGTCAAGCCCCCTTTCGATGGAATTGTTCCCCTGGAATGGTATAAGGGGGGCGGTCCCGAAAGGAGGGCCGTACACACAATTCCGCTGGATATCTTCATTAACCTGCTGGTCGGGTCAGCTTTCGCATTCGCCTGCGGCAGAGAGGGAATCAAGGACGGGTCGATTCGTTCCGCCGCCCTGCTCCGCGCCGTTGGGGTGGTCTTGGTCACGTTCGTTCCCTTCGCGGCCTACTACGTCGCCCGTTACCCCGACTGGAGCTGGATGTATCTTTTCCCCAGCGACACCCTTCCGGCCTACCTCACCTATGGGATGTTGTTCGCCTATGTGGCGGCGGTGTGGGTGGGATTTCAAATGAGCGCAGCGTTGCTCAAAAAAGGGTCGATTCTGCCTGCCCGGCTGAACATGGTGGGAGATGCACTATTCTTGGTTGTCATCACCGGCTGGGGTTGGCACCGGCTTCTATACGCCGGAACGTACGCCGACTACCAAGCCGGCACCGCGCCCATGATTTTTCGCACGCCGCTCTTCTGGGCGGTTATCGCGCTCGGCGCGGTCTTCCTTCCCGCGCTGGGGTTAATGCTCCGCCGGACTCGATCGAACCGGCCCGCCACCAGCTAGCCATCGATCAATCACCGCGGACGATTCGCGCTCTCACGTGGACTACGATTTCGCGATCGTCGGAAGCGGCTTCGGCGGGAGCGTCGCCGCGCTGCGCCTTGCGGAAAAAGGCTACTCCGTCGCCGTCATCGAACAGGGGCGCAACGTCGGCCCCGCCGAGATCGAGGCTGGGCGGACCCATCCCAGGAAACTTCTCTGGTCCCCCCGCTTCGGCCTTGATGGATACTTCTCGGTCAACCTCTTCCGCCATGTCGGCATTGTAGGCGGCGTAGGAGTGGGTGGCGGAAGCCTCGTGTACGCCGCGGTTCTCCTGGAACCGAAACCCGATTTCTTTCGAGATCCCGCCTGGAACGGCCTGGGCATCGATTGGCAGAAAGATCTCTCCCCACACTACGCCACCGCCAAGCGAATGCTCGGCCGGACGACCAATCCCCGTCTCGGCGAGATGGACGACTATCTGCGGCGAACGGCTCGATCCATGGGCGCGGAGGCATCGTTCGGACCTGTCCCGCTGGGCATCCATTTCGGCGAAGGGATCGAAGAAAGGCCGGATCCCTACTTCGGTGGAGAAGGCCCGCCCCGCAGACCCTGCCGCTTCTGCGGGGGGTGTATCTCAGGATGCCCCTACAACTCCAAGAACAGCCTCGACAAGAACTATCTTCATCTCGCACAGGCTCAGGGGGCGGTGATCATCCCCGAACGCAAAGTCATGTCGATCTCGCCCCGCGAGGGAGGCGGCTACTCCCTTGCGCTTGCAGGCCTCTCCCGTCACCATTCCACAGAATCACCGGTTGTGGCCCGCCAGGTCGTGCTCGCCGCCGGAGTCCTCGGCACACTCGAACTGCTCCTCCGGTCTCGGGACGAGCACCGGGCTCTGCCGAATCTCTCGGCCCAGCTCGGCACTGTGGTTCGAACGAACAGCGAAGCCATCGTTGGAATCCTCTCCAACGATCCCGACAAAGACCTCACCGAAGGCGTGACTGTATCGTCCCACTTCTTCCCGGACGACCACACGCACATCACGCAGAACCGGTTCCCCCCCGAGGACAAGATGTCCCGATGGCAGATGGGGCCGATGGTGGACGACCCGGTCCCCTGGCGGCGGAGCCTGCGCACGCTGGCCCAGTTTGTGATCCACCCCAAGCGATCGACGATCGCGTGGCGGGCAACACACTACGGGCGTCGAGTCAGCGTCCTTACGGTCATGCAGCACATGGACAACCAGATCGCGTTTCGGCTCGGCCGGTCCTGGATTCCGCCGTTCCGAAAGGGTCTCCGATCTCAGGGGGTGGAAGGCAAACGCGCACCCTCCTACCTCCCCGTCGCCAATCGCGCGGCCCGATCGTTCGCCGAGCACGCAGGAGGCACACCCCTCAACGTTATTCTGGAGAATGTGGCGAATCTCTCCGTAACAGCGCATATTCTGGGGGGCTGCCACATGGGAAAATCGGTCGCCGACGGCGTAATCGACGCGTCGCACCAAGTGTTCGGCTATCCCGGTCTGTACGTGGTGGATGGTTCCGCGGTTTCAGCCAACGTGGGGGTGAATCCCAGCCTCACCATCACGGCGATGGCCGAGCGTTGGGCCGGCCTCATCCCGCCCAAGTCCTGAGGCTGCCTTGATTCTGACGGAGGCCCTGCGCGCAAGACGGAGGGCGTCGTGGCCGCGACCGGCCCTCGATGCGTTCATTCAGAGGAAGGTTTCCGAAATTCTCGATTTCGCAAGAAGTCACTCACGCTATTACTCGCAACTCTACAAAGATGGGCCCCTGGGTGCGCCGTTGCATTCGTTGCCGTCGGTTCGCAAAAAGGACCTGATGGAGCACTTCGAAGAAGTGGTGACCGATTCCCGGGTTCGAGTGGAGGAAGTCCGGCGTTGGATTGCCGATCCAAAGCTGATCGGCCGCCTTTACCTCGACCGATACGTGGTGCTCAATACCTCCGGGACCACCGGTTCCGTCGGGATCTTCCTGTTCGACCACGCGAGTTGGACAACCATCCGCGCCGTGGCCTATGCCCGCGCGCCTCAGTCGCTCCCCAAAGCAGCCTTCTTCGCGCGGGCCTTCACGGGGGGAAACCGTATCGCCACGTTGTGCGCCACGCGGGGGCATTTTGCCCTCCGTACGATCTTCGATACGCGCCCCCCGTGGTGGGAAAAGCTCCTCGTCAGGCGCAAGGCGATTGAAATCACCGATCCCCTCCCCGCTCTCGTGCAACAACTCAATGATTTCCAACCCCACTATCTCAGCGGCTATTCCAGCATCCTCTCCGCGCTGGCCGCCGAGCAGGCCGAAGGCCGCTTGTCGATCCAGCCGGAGGCGGTCGGCGGCGGCGCAGAACCTCTCACCTCTGAAATGAGACGCCGAATCGGGCAGGCCTTCGGAGCGCGGGTCTTCGACCTCTATGGGGCCACGGAAGCGATGGCCATCGCGGTGGAAGGAGACTGCGGGGCACTTCACCTCACCGAAGATTTCTGTGTGCTCGAGCCGGCAGACGCGGACGGAAAACCCAGTCCCGAAGGCGAGTGGAGCGACAAGGTGTTCGTCACCAACTTCGCGAACCGCATCATGCCGATCATCCGCTACGAGCTGACCGATTCGGTCCGCGTGGTGCCCGGGGCCTGTTCCTGCGGGTCGCCGTTCAGGCGGATCGAGCTGCGGGGGAGAGCCGACGACACACTAACACTCAAAGGACCCGCCGGCATCGTCCGCGTGCCTCCCATCGCATTGATCGCGCTCCTCCTGGACGTCCCGGGAATCCGCCAATCGCAGATGGTCCAGGATTCTCCAACGCACATTCAAGTATTGATCGTCCCGGAGCCTTCAGCCGATTGGGGACGCCTCCAGAGCTCCCTCTCCACGATCCTCCGCCGGTACTTTTTGCAGTCGGGTGCCGGTGATGACCTCAGGCTGGACACGGTTCGTGCCGACACGATTGCCCGACTCCCCGGCGGCAAGATCCGGCAAGTCTGGAACCGCTCCAGTTCAGTTCTCTAAAACTCTCTGATTCGCCTCATAAGGCGAACCCCGTTTGAGGCCCGAACGGGCTCCCGCTGCCAGGGCCAAATGCATCATGGTCCTCTAACGGGGCGAATAGGGTGAAGGCCCTATTCCCCTCAAGCCTTCTGGGGTATTATCCTACCGGGGGAGATTGGGGCTCATGGGGGAGTCGTATCAGAATGACACAACCGTCGATGCCGACGTTAAGCCGGACAAAAGCGGTGTGCTTTTTCGCAATCTTGCCCGCCTGGCCGCCGATGCAATAATTCTTGCGAACGAGGACGGCGCGATTACCTTCTGGAATCAGGCCGCCGCCGCGATTTTCGGCTTCCAAGAAAACGAGATCATGGGCCGACCCCTCACGACCATCATGCCCGGACGCTATCGGGAACGCCATGTCCAAGGGCTGGCGCGCCACCGATCCACCGGCGAATCCCTCTACTTTGGCGCCGTACACGAATACCACGGCCTCCGGAAGGACGGTGCGGAATTCCCCGCTGAAATCGCCGTGTCCACTTGGCGCCACGACGGGGAAACCGTTTTCGCGGCCATTGTTCGAGACACCTCTCAAAGGAATGAGGCCGACCGGATCGCCCAGGAGAGCCGCGAGCGATACCGAAGCCTCGTCGATGCCTGCGCCGACGCGGTCTCCCTGATGGACCCCGCCTTCCGGATCCTGATCTGCAACGAGCAAAAGGTCCGGCTCTATGGATACGACCACGCGGGCGAGATCATCGGCATGAACGCCCTTGACTTGGTCGCCCCCGCGGATCGCGCCGGCGCGAACAAGATCGCCGAGCAGCTCGCGAGGAACGGTTTGGTCCGCAACTGTGAACTCACGATGGTTCGCAAGAACGGCAGCGTCTTCCCCGCGGAGCTCAGCGCGTCCCAGGTGACAGGCGCCGATGGCCGCCCCTCGGGGTTCACCGCGATCGTGCGGGATGTTTCGGATCGCAAGGCATCGGAGGACAGGCTTCGCGCCGGCGAACAGCACTACCAAAAGCTTTTCCATCAGTCGCGCGATATGGAGCGATCGATCCGCTCGCTCTCCCAGAGGGCCATCCACGCCCAGGAGGAAGAACGCCGGCGGATCAGCCGGGATCTGCACGACGAAGTCGGCCAGTCCCTGACCGCCATTACGGTCCTCCTGGAGTCGTCGAAGAAATCCTGTCGGTGCCCCGCGGCATCCAAGAGGCATCTCCTGGAAGCGCAAGATCTCGTGGAACAGTCCGTGGGGAACCTGCGGCGCGTGTGCCACGAACTGCACCCGGACATCTTGGAGCACCTGGGGCTCATCCCCGCCCTCCGCTGGTATGCCAAGAAGTTTGCCGAGAGGACATCCATCAAAGTTCAGTTTCGTGTGACCGGTGACCCGGGGCGCCTGAACCATAAACAACGATTGATGGTCTACCGTATCGTGCAGGAGGGCCTCACCAACACGTTGAAACACGCGAGCGCCAAACACGTGACTATCGAAATGGGTGGACGACCCGGCACGATTACCCTGGCCATCCATGACGACGGGAAAGGGTTCAGTGTAGGCCGCGGACTCAATCCTGCCCGGGATCGCGAGGGGGTCGGCGGGCAGGGTCTTCTCGGAATCCAGGAACGGGTGCGTCTGGCAGGAGGGGGATTCGAGGTCCAGTCGGCGCGGGGCAAGGGGACAACGATTCGGGTGAACATCGCCGTTCCCATGGCGCAACCGAAGCGCAAACGGTTGTCAAAGAAGAAGCCGCCATGAAGCAAATCACGGTTCTTCTGGCGGACGATCACACCATTGTACGACAGGGCCTCCGCGCACTCCTCCAGGCCGAACCGGATATCGACGTGGTCGGCGAGGCCGAAGACGGCCGGAGTGCCTTCAGGAGGGTGCAAGAGATTCAACCGGACGTGGTGGTCATGGATATCGCGATGCGCAAACTGGGCGGCATCGAGGCCGTTCGAAGAATACGGCGGCAGTCCCCCCGGATCAAGATCCTGATCCTATCCATGTATGCCGATGATGAATACGTGCGACAGGCGACGGAGGCCGGGGCCTCCGGGTACCTCGTCAAGGGCTCGCCCGCCGCCGAACTCGTGACCGCGATTCGGGAAGTCGTCAAGGGAAACGTTTTCTTCAGCCCGGCCATTTCGAGCCTCCTCGTGGAGGATCTGATCAACCATTCACACGAAGGCACGGATGATCCCACGCATCGGAAATTGACCCCCCGGGAGCGCGAGGTGCTCCAACTTATCGCGGAAGGTCTCAGCAACAAGGAGATCGCCAAGGAACTCTCGATCAGCGTGAAGACCGTGGAGAAGCACCGCCAGCGCATCATGGACAAGCTCAACATTCATTCGGTGGTTGGCCTCACAAGGCACGCGATCCAGGTGGGAATCATCCGCGTCTGACTCCCACCAGGATCTGGGGTCTCTCCCCGGGCCTTCAGTGGGTATCTACCCTATTGCGGAACCGGTTCCCCTGATCTATGGAGAAGGTTAGGAGTCAAACCGGGGTCGCAGGGTCAGTTGAGGGATGTGAGGTGCGAAGTGGCAGAGATGACGGGGCTGAGCAGTCATTCCGATTCCCATCCTCCCGTGCCGGGTCGTATCAGGAGTTCTCAGGGCGAACTTTTCCGATTGAGAGACGACGAATGGGTCTTCCGAGCGATGGTCCGCACGGCGTGGGTGGGATTCCTTGGTGAGATGGCCAACGGTCTGGAGAACATGCGCGAGCGAGCGCACAGCGGCCACGAGATTTACCACTCGGACGAGTAGCTCTCGCCTTTCCTACTGGAGCCTGAGCACCGGCCGGCGGGTGCTGGCTAGTTCTTCCAGGAGATCCGCCGCGCTCCGTGGGGCATCGTACCGTTTCATGCTCTCCGCCACCTGACCTGCGCGGTCCTTGTATCCGGGATTGCTCAACACCTGCCGTATCGCTTCGGCCAGCTTTGTGGAGGTGAGTCCTTTGCGCCGGAGCACAATTCCCAAGCCCCTGTCCTGAACCCGCCGCGCGTTGTCCGGTTGGTCCCAGTTGAACGGCACCACCACCTGTGGGACGCCCGCGACGACTGCCCCAAGGGTGCTCGAGTTCCCACCATGATGGACGATCACGTCCACCTTCGGAAGAAGCTTGCTGTTAGGAACGAAGCGGCGCACATGCACATTCGGCGGAATCGCACCCAATTCCTCAGGCTGCCAAGCAAACCCGATGGTGACCACTCCCGATCCAGGAATCGATCCCAAGGCATCGAGCCCCGTGCGAAAGAAGTCTTTTCGGATCTGGCTGACCGACGTACCCTGAGTAAAATAGACGACCGGCTTTCGCAAATCGTCGGGAACCGCTTCCCCATCAAGAAGGCCGTCCCACAACGAAGGACCGACCATGTGGAACTGCCCCGGCAGATCCGTGCGAGGAAACTCAAACTCGAAGCCCGTGTAGCAGATGCAGAGCCAGGGCGAGATGAAGCTCTCCAGCATCGCCCGCTTCTGGGACGGCAAGCCGAACTTCACTCTGGCGCGGTTGAGCTCCCGGTTCCACTTGCCCCCCATGGCGACGATGAGGTCCCAGAAACGACGATAGAAAAATCGGGTGGCTCCGTTCCTGGCCGGTCCCCAGCCCAGCGTCGGGGGGATGGCCTCCGGACCTGGGATGAAATTCATGAAGAGCACGAGCGATGCCCACGGGATGTTGTGTTTCTCGCAGGCCAAGGGAAGAACGGTCATCATGTCGGTTGCAACGATATCGGGTTTCACCGCCGGCAGCATCGCATCCACCTCTTCGAGGATCCGATCCATCCACTTGAGGTAGATGCCTTCGACCATGAACCGCGTCTGCTTCAGGCCGTCCAACCGTGTCATCTCAGGGTAGTTCCGGCCGATGCTGTCCTTGATGCCCATCACCGGCCCTGCGGTGACAAAGGGAAAGTTAAGGCCGCGCAATTGAGACTCGATCTCCGGATCGCCCGCATAGATCACTTCGTGGCCTCGTCGGCGCATTTCAAGAGCCAGTGGCACGGTCGGGGTGAAGTGCCCGGTGGCGCTGGTCACTCCGATCAAAAGGCGCATGGGACGGCACGCTACCACCGCTCCGGGATGTCGAGCAAGCTTGACCCCAAGCCGATCCCCGGTGCACCTAATCGGTGACAGTATACTCTATTGGATCGAATTAGAGTATACTGTCACCGATTAGGTTGGGCGAACGGATCCGGCAAATCCGTTTGACAGGCCGAGTTCTCAGGCGGAGAATGCGGATTACATGATTGGGGGGAGTCGCCGGCATCGAGGGATCGACGTTCAAACATGGATCCGGTCTGCGCTCTTGCGGGCGCTCGTTTGCTTCATCGCATGCTTGTCGACTTCCTGCGGATCGTCCGAGAGCGAATCAACCGTCCCGGCGCCTTCGACCGGCGGGGCCGGAAGCCCCACGCCATCCGACGGCACCCGCGGCGGCGTCCGCGGGGACGAAATCGGCTTGAGCGGCAAGATCGAAACGTCCTTCGACGCGAGCGGGTCCGCAGCCACCGCCGCCGGCCCCTCCCCGGAAGCCGCCGGAGCAACCGCCACCGTCATCCAGCCGCCTGCCCCGGAGTTCAAGATCGCCTCCGCCCGCGGGAGCAGCCTTTTCGTCTTCGTCATCAGCCCGGAGAGCGACAATATCATCCGGATCGAGGCCGATTCTCTTGGCGTCAGCACAATCCACGTCGAGGGCAAGCCCGAAGAAATCGAAGTCACGCCGGACAACAAAACCGCCGTCGTCCTCTCCCCCTCCGCAAATACGGTGTCCCTGATCGACGTAGAATCCGCGGCAGTCACCCCGATCAAAGTCCGCCCGGGCCTCAATCGCATGGTCCTCTCCCCCGGCGGACGGTTTGCCATCGCCTTCTTCGATTTCGCCAAAACCGGGGGCAAGATCGCCGTCTCCGGGATCAAGACGTTCAACGAAATCTCCATCGTGGACGTGCAAAAGAAGTCCGTTTCGAGCATGGCCATCGGCTTCAATCCGAAAAGAATTACGTTCAGCAAGGATTCGCAGCAGGCCTTCGCCATCACGGATTTCAATATCGCCATTGTCACCCTCGAAACATCGTCGGTCCGATCGGTGGACTTCAGCACGGACCCCCTCGTTACGATTCAGCCCTTGCAGGTGGAAGTGAACTCGACCGGAACGTATGCGTTCATCCTCCCCCGGGACAAGAACCAGGTTCGCGCGATGGACCTCGCAACGGGAGCGGTCACCATCATCGTGCCGGAACCCAAACCGGCGGGCATCCGCCTCTCGCCCGATGACAGCATCGTCCTGGTGACCCACCCGACCACTCTCTCCACCTTCTCCCAGATTGACGCTGCGCCACCGTTCACGTTGACCAAATTCGTTGTCCCCGGCCAGATCTCCATCGACACATTCGAATTTGCACCGGACGGGAAAAAGGCCGTCCTCTTCGGCCAGTCCACCAACACGGAGCTTCTCAGCGTTTACAACACCAAGGCCGGCACCTCGGAAACTTATCCCACGGTCAAACCCGTCCGGTCGGTACGCTTCTCGCCGAACTCGCGATACGCGGTGCTCACGACATCCGGCGGCGACGGAAAGCCCAACAGCGACATCGACGACTATTTCGATCGCGTTCCCGCCTTCATATCACTCGACCTGGACACGGTAGCCCAGAATGCGGTGCAGCTCGAATCCAATGTGCAGGACATATCCTTCGATACGGCAGGCCGTTTTGCCGAGATCTCGCTCACGGGGATCAAATCCGTCGTCGTGCTGAACCTGGAACGCCAAGTGGCCGACTCCGTCTTACTCCCGAATGTGCCGAAGATCATCGGAACCCTGCCAAACCGGGTGATGGGGTTCTCCGTCTTCGCGCATGAACTGGGGCAAGTCTCCTTCATCAATTTCGATTCGAGGGCCGTGCTCACCGTGACGGGCTTCGAACTCAACTCCCGGATCAAGCCCATGCCGTGAAAAATACCGGGGCTCGGATCTACACCCACCTCGTTGCCGCCGCGCTGGTCGCTTCCTGTGGCTCGGCATCTTGGAACCCCACGCTGGGCCAGTTCAGCCTCACTCCGGCGGGCGGAGGCGCGCTCATTTCCAATACCGCCTGGGACCACGTCGTGTTTGCTTCACCGGAGCGCACCAGGAAGTTCCCGTTGTCCCTCAAAACACTCGGCTGGGTCAGTTTCAGCAGCCCGTCGACCCGATATGCCGCGTGGATTTCCCCCCACGCATCCACTCTCTATTTGTTTGACGCCGAGAGCCTGACCCTGACGGCCATTCCCTCCCGCCCGCTTCAAACCACCGCCGTGTTCTCACCCGATGAACGTTGGGTGCTGGCCTATGTCGATCCCGTCCGCCTGCCGGCCGATATCACAATCGAGGGGGCGGTCGGTTTTGCCGATGTAACGCTGGTTCAACTTGAAACCGGCGACCACCGCACGTTCAGCATCGGCGAAAATCCAAACCTCGTCACGTTCTCGCAGGATGGAAACTATTTTGTATTCGCCACCGCTTCACGGCTGGTTCGGTGGGACGTACACGAACTGGTCGAGCCGAACGAAATGACATCGGTCGACGTTCCCATCCGTCTGACCGCCTCCTCCGTCATCCTCCCCACGGCCATGGCCCTAAGCCCGGACAACCAGACCGGCTTTCTCGCCGTGAAAGGCCGTTCCGACCTCTTCATCATTGAATTCGACAAACCCAACGTGCGCATCGAATCGCTCGGCTCGGAGCCGTCAGGCATCTTTGTCGCGGTAGACCAAACATCGGCCCGGAAATTCGCCGTTATTCAGGACAAACCGGGATCGAACCGATGGTTCCGCTTGAATCTCGACTCCTTCGAGTTGGTCGGCTTCAATACGGCCGTCTTCCCCAAGACATTTCGATTTTCAGCGGACGGTACGTCCTTCCTGATCGTGCCTCCCGATTCGAACAGCGTCCTCTCACGCGTCACGATCAGAGATGGCACGGAAACCGTGGCCACGCTTGTCAAGAACATCACGGACGCGGCGATCTCCGCCAACGGCGAGTTCGGCTTCGCCCTCCACAACCAGCAAGGCTCCGGCACGGGGGACACCCAGGGCGTCTGGAAATCGCGCCTGGCCGTGAGCATCATCAACTTCGATACGCCCACGCAAGTCGCCACGCCCCTCCTGGTTGAAAAAGCGACGACGTCGGCTTTCCTCACGCCGAGCGGTGGAGGCATCAGCCTGTTCCTCTCGGGTGTGCCGCGGGCCGTCCACCTCCCTTTCAACCCCGGCACGCCCACCACCCTGCAATTGCCCTTCGTTCCCGAGACGACCACCCGACTGCCGGACGGGCAACTGGTGTTTCTCACAAGCGCGTCACCGGGCGCCGTCGGATTCGTCAACCCCGAAACCGGAGAGACTCGTGTCGTGCACGGGATCGAACTGGTTGGAGTCCTCGACCCATGAAACGTTGGATCGGCATTTTCTGCGCGGCGGCGCTAACCGTTTGGGCGGGACGAACCCCGGCGCAAGCTCAATCTCTCCTCTCGGCCGAAGGGACTCTCGTGCTGCAACGCGTTTCCGACCAAGGCTACCTGGCGTTCGACAACGACCGGTACCTCAGCGCCTATGGTGCGCGACTCAATGTTGCCCTACCCGGCCTCCCGAAGGACCTGAAGCTGAACCTGGAATACGCTCGCGCCGATCAAAGGGGATCCCTCTTCGGTTCAATCCAAACCCGGATCCGTATGCATCAGGCCGACGCGGGGCTTCAGTATTCGCTGCGATGGACGCAATTTCTCCCGGAAACCCCCGAGTGGTTGGCGCCCGTCCATCGCCTCGGAAGGATTCTCGAACTCTCTGCGCTGGCCGACGCCCAACTCGCCCGCGCGGAAGCAACATTTTCCGGGAACATCTCGCGATTTGAAGGGTCCGATCTTGGCGTGGCTTTCCGGCTTGCGGCAGGACCCTCGCTCGTCCTTCCCAAGGATCTCGTTCCTCTTTCCGTCAGCGCGCTCCTGCGCTATCACGCCGGTTACCGAAGCCAGAGCGACTTGAAACTGGGCCGGCCCGGAACCCTCTCCATCGGTGGTCTCTTCCACTCCCTCAGCCTCGGGATTTACTACTGACTCTCCCATCCCCGCGAACGCAGTCAGCCATGGCCAGCCCCCTCTCAGCCGATTCAGCATCACGAGCCTTGCGAAAGCACGCGAGTCGCCGGAAATCCATCGTGCTGCAAAGCTTCTTCAAAACAGCCCCCGGCGAGTATGGCGAGGGAGATGTGTTCCTCGGTGTCACGGTACCGGGCACGCGTTCCGTCGCGAAGCCATTCCGCGATCTTCCGCTCGCCGAAATCCGGAAACTCCTCCGCTCGAAGATTCACGAGGAACGGCTTCTCGCCCTCTTGATCCTCGTCGATCAATTCGCCCGAGCGGAAGCGCCGCTCCGCGAGAAGCTCTTTGATTTCTATGTCGCGAATCTCTCCCGCGTGAACAATTGGGATCTCGTAGATCTTTCCGCCGAGAGAATCATCGGTCCATGGCTCGCGGGAAGGAGCAAAACCCTTCTCTACACACTCGCCCGATCGCCTCGGCTCTGGGACAGGCGCGTGGCGATCCTATCCACGTTTCACTTCATCCGGAACCGCGATTTCAAAGACACACTCAAACTTGCGGAGGTGCTGCTCCGCGACAAAGAAGATCTCATGCACAAGGCGGTCGGCTGGATGCTCCGTGAGGTCGGAAACCGCAATCTCCCCACACTCGAACGATTTCTCCGCAGATACGCCCCCCGCATGCCCCGCACCATGCTCCGCTACGCCATCGAAAAGCTCCCCCCTTCCAAGCGGAAGCGCTACATGTCTATGCGGACCCCACATAATCGGTGACAGTATACTCTAATAGGAGTCATTAGAGTATACTGTCACCGATTATGCTGGAGGTTTCTCAGAATACTCGGATTCCGGATGTAGCCGTTTCTCGCAAACCAGACAAGAGAATCACGGATAGCGGTTTCGAGAGGGGTTTGAGGAAGGCCGAGTTCGCGAACGGCCTTGGAGCAATCGGCACGAAGCCCCATCGCGTTGACTTTCACTCCCGCGGGCGTGATGCGCGGCGGTTTGCGGGTCACATACTCGCTCATGATAAGGTCAAGGTGCGCCGCGGCCATTGCCACCGTCCGCGGAATCCGAATCACCGGCTTTCGAACTCCCGTGATGTTCATGACGATCTCCGAAAATTCGCTGAGGCTCAGGTTCTTCGATCCAAGTAGATAGCTCTCGCCCTTCCTCCCCTTCTTTGCCGCGAGAATGTGTCCCGCCGCTATGTCCCGTACGTCGCCCCAATTCGTATTGTTCTCAATGAGCGGGACGAAAGGCATCTCCACGGTCGCCAGAATCAGTTTACCCGTCGGCGTCGGACCCACGTCGCCGGGTCCCACCGGTCCCGTGGGGGCAACAATGGAGACGTCAAGACCGTTCTTTGCAAATTCCCTCGCCACGAGGGTTCCCTCGTATTTGGAGATGGCGTACGCCTCTCCGGTGGCCGCGTAGGCAAAAGGGCTGTCTTCCGTCGCATCCTCGTCGATCCCCTGCCCACCGAACGCCGCTATCGAGCTGGTGTAGACAACCTTCTTTGCTCCCGCTTCACCCGCCGCGCGAAGGACGTTGCGGGCACCCTCCACGTTCACCTTACGCATGAGTTCCGGTTTCGGAAGCCAAAGGGCATAGATCGCGGCGAGATGGAAAACCCAATCGCATCCCCGCACCGCATTCGCGACCGCGGCCGGATCGGTGATGTCCCCCACAATCCGCTCGACGTCCATGCCCGCGATATTCCGCAAGTCCTCCTTGAGCAGATGGAGCACGCGCACATCTACTCCCTCGGCAAGAAGCAGGCGCACCACGTGCGAGCCGATGAACCCCCCACCACCGGTTACGAGTGCTCTCACAAAACCTTCACCCCCACCTTCTCCCTTCTCACTGAAGAACTTCCGTCATGGCGAGCGACCGAAGGGAGCGCGGCAATCCCAGACCCAGATTGCTTCGTCGCTGACGCTCCTCGCAATGACATCTGCGGTGCAGCCCGCGTTTGGAAGAATTCCCTACGCATTCACCAACATCAGCTTCCTGTAGTAGAAATGGAACACGCCCCACCGGCTGATCCCGAGAGCGTAGATCACCATGATCGCAACGGCTCCCCCCAGAATCCATCCCAACCAATGGATGAGGAGGCTCGACACAATCGCCGCGCCGAGCGAAGCGAGAAACATCGCGCCGGAGACAATCCGGATCACGCGCCCCTGACTCATCCGCGCCGCCCGGGCCTGATCCACGGAGGAATCGAGCTTGTAGCCGGACCTCTGCCACTTCGCCATCCAGCCGAAGAGCAGCGGCATCATGATGACGCCCATCACGGCCAGCGTGATCGCCACGTCCGACGTGAACCAGTCCGTCACGTTCGACCCCTGCCAATTCAGGAATTTCTCGTGATTGGACGAGAAGAACCGTTTGTAACCTGCCCCGTCCCATCCGTGCACGAGGATGAAGAACATGCAGAAGTACCCCGCGATGAGTTGGAGGAACGCCGCGTAGAGTTTCCGCTTCATGATGAGCGTATACGCCACGAAGAATCCAAGAATACCCTGCGTCACGTTCGTGGTGGTGAACAGGGTGACAAGCCAAGCGGGGAGGTCATCCCGGCTCCTCGCGACCTGCATCGTTTCCCAATCGGGAAACGCCCAGAGCAAATAGGCACCGGACGGAACGAAGAACACCGCAAGAAAAAACAAGGTCTTCATGAAAAATGCGTTCCGGAACGGCGTGCCGTTGTTTTCCTCCCGTTCTTTCAACAGTTGTCGCGAGGCGGCAACGGCGAACCCCGCGCCGAGCGCGTAGGACCAAAAGACGTCTACCTGGACCATGTCAACCTCCTTCGATTGTGTTATGCGGCGATTTTCGCATTGACTTGGGGATCGTAGCAGTCGACCGGGTGAACTCCCGCTCGGGCGATACATTCATTGCAGAATGAGCACGCCTGGATCGGCCTGCCGTCGCGAATCTTCTCCGGCAGCGCGGGGTCCGCAATCAGCGCCCGACCCATACTGACCATGTCGCACTCGCCGTTGCCGATCGCCCGCTCCATGGCGTCACCGTGCTGAAAACCGCCTACGCAGAGGATGGGGACATTCAACTTCTGTTTGAACACGCGGCTGTATTTCAGGTTGAAGCCTTCGTAATACGCGAACATCCGGTTCGCGAAGGGGACCAGCAGCGGGGCGCCGACCCTGAACAACGCCGGGAGATGCCGTCCCAGTCCTTCACGGACCAGCGAACGCAGCGGCGCCTTGCCGCGGATCATGGGCTGACCGGATTGGTAGTGCCCACACGTCACTTCAATCCCATCGACCCCCTCCTCCTGCATGATTCGGGCCACTTCGAGCGACTCCTCCAGCGTGAAGACCTTCCGGTATGGCAAACAATCCTCGGCGTTCAGCTTGAGGATGAGCGCGAAGCCCGGGCCGGCGCGCTTCCGCGTTTCCCGGCACGTTTCGAGAAGAAGCCTCATCCTGTTTTCCAGACTGCCTCCGTACTCGTCCGTGCGGCGATTCGTATACGGGGAGAGGAACTGCGAAATCAGATAGCCGTGCCCCGCGTGGATCTGAACGCCGTCAAAACCCGCCTCTCGCGCCCGTCGGGCGCCCTCGGCAAAATCCGCCACGATGCCCCGGATCTCATCGGTCCGCAGCGGGCGCGGTTTCGTGCGCATGAGCAACTCGCGGACGTCGCTTGCGGACACGGCCTCCTTGAGACCGACCGCGCTGGGAAACACCTGCCTTCCGCAGTGATTGACCTGCATGAGGGAGCGGACGTCGTGTTTCCGGAGCAAATCGGTGAATCGACGCCAGCCCGGAATGCGCTCATCGCGGTCGATTCCGCCCTGTTTCGGCGTGGATTGCCCTTCCCGGCCGGCATAGACGTTCCCCGTAATAATCAGCCCCACGCCCCCTTTTACGAGCGGCTCATACCACTCCAGATAGGAATCGGTCACCTCCCCGGCGTCGGATGCCCTCGTCTCGGAGGTGGCCGTCTTCGCGACCCGGTTCTTGACTCGCATCGGCCCGATCGATACCGGCTCAAACAATTTCGACATGCCGCTACACCTCCATCTCCCAGAGCAGACAATCGCGCTTCGGCCACGGCGGCCTCGCGACGTCGAACGGGTAGAACTCCCCGCCAATGATCTTCCCACCCGCGCAAGCCAGATCATGGAGGTGGTGGCAGTCCACACCGTTCGCCGAGATCCGGCCCAGCACATCAACTTTCGCCGAGGCCGGATCGATGCGGACAAGATCGACTTTCCCCACGCCCGTGGCCGCGTACACTTCCCCCTTTGCCCCAACGCACAGACCGCTCGCCCGCGTCGAGGCATGCCCGGACGGCAGCAACCGCAATGTTCGCCGTTCGAGATCCACCACGAACAGCCGCGCGCGGTTTCTCGTCCCACCCACCAGGTAATGCGGCGGAGCGAAAACCAAGCCGTCGATCCCGGGAGCCGCGCTCTCTCCGACGAAGCCGTCTTCCAAGGAGCCAAGACGCTCCGACCGACCCGACGAATCCATCAGGAATGCGTCGCCTCTCGTATCGGATAGGAGAACATCGCCCTGCGGCCCCGCGCACGCCTGGTGGACGAAGCCCTTCAAAGATGGAATCGACCCCGCGCTCCGCCCCTGATCATCGATGAACAGAATCCCATCCGGCGAGAGGCGGACGAATCGTTTTCTCGGGGCATCCCACGAGAGATCAATTTGCAGAAAAGGGTACTTGCCGACCAGTTCCCACTGGCCCGCGGCATCGCGCTTGATCAGGCAGGCCGACATGAAACGTCGACCGAACCATCTCGCCGATGCGAAGAGGGTGAGGAAGGAACGAGTGGAAAATGGGCCACGGTGCGCACGAGCCATGTACAGACCCCCACCCATCATCCTCGTCGCCGCCACGTAGGTCTCCCCATCCGGCGTTTCCACGATGGATCGGTGAATGTAAATGGCGCCTTTTAGAAGGCCGCCGGCGGCGTCGTGTTCGAATGATCCAGAGTTGGGATCGAACCGCCAAAGATGTCGAGGTGTATTGGAGAGGGAAACCCAAACGTGGCCGGATTTCGAGGCGGCCACGCCGCCGATCATCGCCCGCTTCTCAGGGAGGGGATGCGCTTTGACCTTCACGACCTTTTCCCCTCACCTTCCTTCTTCGGCATGACCACTTTGTAGGAGAGCGATCCGTCCGCAACGAGTTTCCCGTCCGGCGTTCGAACCTCGACATACAGAAAAATGATGCTGCGGCCTCGTCGCCGCACCTCCGCCTCGGCGATGCAGTCCTGCCGGATCACGGCGTCCATGAAATGCGTATGGAGATCGATGGTGAGCAGCCGCTCCGGCGGTTCGGGCAGTCCCGAGATGATGGCCATGACGACCACCGTGTCGATCAGGCTGACGATCGCTCCCCCGTGCATGATGCCCGCCGGCTGATTCAGTTCCGGACGATAAGGGAGCCGCATTCGCGCATAGTCGCGCCGCACCTCCTCCGTCTTGAGGCCGAGAAACGCCGGGAACGGGGCCAACCCCATTCGTTCCTTGATCACCGCCTCTACCTCAGAGGGCAGAGCTTCGTGTTCGGCTGCGCTAATCCGCATGCTTCGACTCCTTCTTCCGACCTGCCCCCGCCGCTCCTCTGAGCACGTTGTAGACGCCCTGCCCGGTGTAGTGTGGGTTCATGCCGCCACTCCTTCGAACATCAGCGGGATGACGGCCCGCATCCATTCCTGCGCCGCGCGCGGTCGGTCCGCCGAAACCGCAATGCGCCTCACGGCCTCGAAGATGATGGCGTTCAGCGCCAGCGCCGTCGTCTTCGTATCAAGGCCGGACTTCAAGAACCCCTTCTCCTTCCCGTTCCGCAAATACCGCTCCGTGAATTCGCCGAAGAGGTCCATCGCGTTCTGAATTTTCCGGTTCAGCGACTCATCGATTCCCAGCGCCTCATAGAAGATCAGTTTGGACAGATAAGGATCCTCCATGAAAAGCGTAAACAGCTTGCCCCCAAGGCGTTCGACCTGGGCGCGGTACTCCGACACCGTGTTTGTAGCCGACGGATCTTCGCTCGCCACCACTTTCGCAATTCTTTGAATGACCTCTTCGATGACGTGATTGAAAATATCGAGCTTGTTCCGGAAGTAACGGTAGAACGTGCCGTGCCCCATTCGCAGTTTCGACGCGATGGTCGCGATGTTCGCCGCGTGATAGCCCTTCTCCGCGAAAATCTTTTCCGCCGCCGAGAGGATCTGAGTCCTTCTTTTATCCACTATTTCATTTCTCATAATAGTACCTTACACGATAATGATACGTCATTCTACACATAGACAGGTTGCTGTCAAGCAGAATGTTTCAGGACCGCGCCTCAGTTGACACCATACACCGAACATAATACCCTCACACCATGGCAGGGAGGGCACCCACCAAGGCGAAGCCTGCCGGAAAACCGGCGGAGGCCCCGCTCAAGTCCTTCACCACCACCTACCGCGCCCCACGTCCATCCAAAAAGAAAGAAGCGGAGTCAAAGATCCCCCGCTTCTGGCCCGTCCTCGCCTACCTCGGCTCCGCCGTCATTTTTCTTTCGGTCTACGCCAAGACACTCTCGAAGATTCGCTAGACCAGCCTTCGCACCCTCCACAGGTGGCAGATCGTTTACTTCCCGCCCGAAGCGATCTACACTCACAACGTGGGAAAACCTATCCGGGAAGTTGTCATCAGTACCCCTGATCGCAAGAAGAGGTCGGTTCCCGCACTGTTCGATTCAGGCGCCTTCCACACGATCCTGCGTTCGGATTGCCTGCCCTCGCCCGAGGCGCTCATCCGCTACCGCCCGGCTCGCAAGCTGGGCACAGCTCGGAAAGGCGCACGGGTCACCATCCTCGGCACCACTTATCTCGTGATTCAGATCGGCGACAAAATGATCGAAACAAGCGCCCTAGTTTCACCGGACCTCAGTCGCGAAATGGTCATCGGAGCCGAAGCGATGCAGGCGTGGGATATTTCCATCCGAAACTCGAACGGCAAGAGATCCATTTTCGTCCGCCACGACATGCGCGACCCGGACATCACCGAAGTCGCGTAGCCCCCGCCTCGATCAATAGCACTTCCTCCAATCGTCGCCTTTCGAGGCCCACGAGGGGCCCGGGTCGAGAAAGCATACGGACATTCGACCCAGGCTGTGCATTATGGGTCTGAATTTGAACGCCCACCGTTCTCCGGCCTGCCATGGCTGGTAATTGCCGTTGGCCATCATGACTCGACCCTTTTCATCTACCGCGATCGAAGCCACACTCGAACTCGCGAAGTCATCCGGCTCGATGTAGCCCACGGCAACATCATCTCCTGAATCCACGGAAGTGCCCTTGTGGTCCAGGTAAACGAGGACTCCGACTCTATTCTCGTTCCCATCCAGGACTTCGCCGCCATAAGAACCTGTGCCGATCAGCAGTTCGTGATCGGACAACACCTGGATTGCGGTGATCCAATCCGACACGTCTTTCCTCCCCGGAAAATACGAGGAGGGACGGATGTGGGACCATCGGTCGTCCTCGCTGACAAAAGGCGTGCCCGCCGGATCGAGCACAAAGATTCCGACGTCCGACCCCACCCACACGACTCCCTTGGAATCCACGGAAATGCGCGTGAGCAGATCCGTGCTGAGCAGTGAATTTCCCGGGTTGAACGAATAGGATTCCTCGACCCTCAAACCGCCGGTCGACGACCGCCCGAGCCTCAGCGCGGCGAACCCATCCACTCCACCCGCCGGATCCTTCTTCTCGTCTGTCGAGGCGACCCAAACCGTGCCGTCCGGCCCGACATCGGCATCGACCACATCCGGATCGCTGGGGTGTTCAACGTGCGAGGACCTGTCTTCTGCCGTCACCGCCGGATCGCCGTATTCAAGGAGGGTCGCCCCCTGCTGAAAACCGCCGATCAGCATGGCTCCGGGCGCGTAGGGACGGATGGACGCAATCGGCAAGACGATATTGCCACCCCTCAGGAGCTTCCTACCGGCAGCGTCGATCGCCGCGTAGCCCTGAGCCAGAGTCCCGACCCACACGGAATCCTGCTCCCCGGCGGTAAGCACCGTAACGGACTCTCCCAGCGAGACTTCCGAGAACAACCCCCCGCCGCTGCTCGCCATCAGATCCCTCAGTGAAAACTCTTTTCGCGTCCCCCAATCGAGCTGTCCGAATTCCGGCATGGGCACACGCGCAACCCCGCGCGTCGCCGTTCCCATCCAAACGTCGCTCTTGGAACCAAAGATCGCGGCCGTCACGGGGAAATAGGTGCCTACCTTGATATCCAGCGGAAAAACCGCATCAGACGCCTGTTCCCGGAACTCCAATCGCAGGAGGTGTGCTCCCGTCGGAAACCGGTCGCCATTCACATCCATGCCGAGAAACATCACCGTTCGCACCCCGGCCTTAGCCCGGTCCGGACGAATCCATACGCGCATGTCCAGCCCGGATAGCCCCACCGATTCCTCTCCCGCGGACACCGCCCAGCCGTCCTCAATCGGAACGGGACTGAACGGCAACTCGCGACCGTCAAGGAACATCCCGACCGATTCCACTCCGCTGGGCCAAATCGCGAGGTCCACTCCCGTTCTCCTCCACATGGGAAACCCGATCTCATTGGGACATGACACGCACCAATGCAGATCGGGAGTCCGGACGCCCACAAAGAGACCCGCCTCATCGATCCGGCTTGATTCTCGTTCTCCACCGCTGACGTAGAAGGGTTCCGCCGACGGCTCCGTTGAGGCGCGGTTCGAGCAAGACCCTTGCAACAGCAGAGTAAGCGCGACCGCTGAATGCACCCAGACTCCGCGCTGCCGTTGACCACCTCTCCCCACGCCGGCCACTCTACCATGCGAATGCCCTGCGTGACAGGGAACTGCGTATCGGCGATAATCGATCCATGACGCGAGCCGAAGAGAATCCTCTCAGGACCCTTCCGCAGGTTGAGACGCTAGCCAATGAAGTGCTGGAGTCCTACCCGGCGCTGCTGAAGAGCGTGGCCGTGGATGTGGCCCGTGAGGTGATCGAAGACGCGCGCACACAACTCCGAAAGGGGCGCAACGGGCTGACGGAAGGCGTATTGCTCCGTCGAGCCGGGGACCACGTTCGCAATCTTCTCTCCGGCGGGCTCCGGCCCGTGATCAACGCCACCGGAATCATCATTCATACGAATTTGGGCCGGGCGCCGCTTTCTGCAGAAGCCGTCCAGGAGGTCGTGCAGACCGCCGGGAGTTACTCGAACCTGGAATTCGATCTCACGCGCGGTGAACGCGGGGAACGCATCAACGCGGTCCGCTCTCTACTGCATGCCGTGTGCGGAGGCGAGGATTCGCTTGTCGTCAACAACAATGCGGCGGCCGTCCTCCTCGTTCTCGCAGCGCTGGCCAAAGGAAAAGAAGTCGTCGTCTCGCGCGGCGAACTCGTCGAGATCGGTGGCTCCTTCAGAGTTCCGGAAGTCATGGAGCAAAGCGGGGCAATCCTTCGTGAGGTCGGCACAACCAACAAGACCCGATTGAAAGACTACGAACAAGCAATCTCCCCGGCTACGGCCCTCATGATGAAAGCCCACCGGAGCAATTTTCAGGTGGTCGGCTTCACGGAGGAGACTTCGCTTGAGGAACTGGTCGAGCTGGGCCGCAAGAAGAATGTTCCGGTCTACATGGACCTCGGGAGTGGTGCAGTCCAGCCCTTCACCTTTCCGGGCGTCTCCCGGCGGGAACCGCTGGTCCGTGAGATCGTTTCACAGGGCACGGATCTCGTGAGCTTCAGCGGCGACAAGATGCTAGGCGGCCCCCAAGCCGGCATCATCATCGGCACGTCCAAGCTGATCCAACAAATCGCTCACCACCCGCTGTACCGAGCGCTCCGACCCGACAAAATGACCCTCGCCGCATTGGCCGGCACCCTCCGGCTCTGCCTCACGGGCGGGGAGGCCGCATCCCAAATTCCTGTCACCGCCATGTTGAACGCTCCTTTGGACGAGCTCCGCCGTCACGCCGAGCAGGTCCGACGAACGGTTCTCAAATCGCGGAAAGACTTGGACTTGGAAATCGTCGAAGACACTTCCTATGCCGGCGGGGGCGCCCTCCCGATGGAGGCTCTCCCGACCCTTGCCTTGCACCTCAAGCACCCCTCGCTCTCGCCCAATTCAATCTCCGATGCACTTCGGATATCCGATCCCCCCGTGATCGGCCGGATCTCGGATAACCGCTTTCTCCTCGACCTCCGGACCGTGTTCCCACGGGAGATTCCCGATCTCGCGCGGGCAATCATCGCGCTTTCGTAGTAGCATCCCTCCCCATGGCCGTGCCCCCTCCTGACAAATCTGAAATCTCAAATCTCAAATCCCAGTCCGGACCTGCCGGGGTCACCCTCGATACCATCGTGTCCCTCTGCAAACGCCGCGGATTCGTTTTCCAATCCAGTGAAATATACGGCGGGATCGGGAGCACGTGGGATTGGGGACCGCTCGGCGTCGAGTTCAAACGCAACATCAAAGATGCGTGGTGGAAAGCCATGGTGCATGATCGCGACGACATGGAGGGGATCGACGCCGCTATCATCATGAATCCGAAAGTCTGGGAAGCCAGCGGCCACATCGCGGGTTTTCACGATCCCATGGTCGAGTGCAAGGCATGCCATCACCGATTTCGAGAGGATCATCTCAAGGAAAAGGGGAAATGCCCGGATTGTGGCGGCGAAGTCACCCCCCCCCGTCAGTTCAGCCTCATGTTCAAGACCAACGTGGGACCCGTGGAGGACACCTCGGCCATCGCCTACCTCCGCCCTGAAACGGCCCAGGGAATTTTCGTCAATTTTGACAACGTGCTCACCACCTCGCGCCGCAAGCTCCCTTTCGGCATCGCCCAGATCGGCAAGGCCTTCCGCAATGAAATCACCCCCGGCAATTTTGTTTTCCGCTCGCGCGAATTCGAGCAAATGGAGATCGAATTCTTCGTCCGTCCCGGCACGGATGAGGATTGGCACCGAAGATGGGTGGAGGACCGGCTCCGATGGTATACCGACCTCGGCATCCGTCCCGAAAGCCTTCGCAAGCGCGAGCACGGCAAGGACGAGCTGGCCCACTACGCCAAAGCCTGCGTGGACCTTGAATTCGAGTTTCCCATGGGCTGGTCCGAACTCGAGGGCATTGCCAACCGGACGGACTTCGATCTCAAGCAACACACGAAGTTTTCGGGCAAGACCCTCAGCTTCTTCGATGAAGAAAAGAAGGACCACGTGGTCCCCTTCGTGATCGAACCGAGCGCAGGGGTTGACCGGAGCGCCCTCGCCTTCCTCGTCCATGCCTACACGGAAGAAAAAGTGAAGGATGAAAAGCGCGTCTCGCTCAAGCTCCACCCCACCCTCGCACCCATCCAGGCCGCGATCCTTCCTCTCCTCCGGAATCGGCCGGACGTGGTCGAGACGGCCCGGAAACTCTACACCGATCTGAAGCGCCGCATTCGAGCACGGTATGACGACACCGGCTCCATCGGCCGCCTCTATCGGCGGCAGGACGAAATCGGCACACCCTTTTGCATCACCGTGGATGTGCAGACCCTCACCGACCAGAAAGTCACCGTGCGGGACCGCGACACCATGTTACAAGATCGCATCGGATTGGACTCGGTCGGTTCCTACTTGGAAACGAAACTCGGCGTCCCAAAAGTCTGATCCATCCTCATGAGCAAGACCTGGATTCTCCCCATCGCAGGGCTGCTCGCCCTCGTCATCGCGGTCGTGGCGCTTGTCGCCCGGTTCACCAGCCAATCCCTCGAGCCGCCCGCTTCGGTCTCCTCCTTGCCCGAAGACACTTCCCCCCCCCCTGCGAACCCTCCACCCGCGACTCTCACTCCGCCGCAACCCGTCGCTCCCCCGGCTCCCCCTCCGACGCGCACGGAGATCAGGTTGGAGGACCTGGAAAATTTCAAAACACTCTCCGCCTCTCCTTTCCCCTCCAAGTCGGAATGGCCGGACTTCGTGGCCAGGGCAGAAGCCGTTGCAAAGGAACATTTGGAAAAGACCGGGGACCTGTCCCGACCGATCGACCTCGCCCCGCTCAAGGAAGCCGAAAAACAGGGATTGCCCGCCGCGGCCGCCATGCGCGCCGCGTTCCAGGCCCGGAAAATCAAGGCCCAACAGGACTACGATGAGTTCACGAAAAAAGTGGATGAGGTCTACCAAAGCTGGGGTGACAAGAAACCCGAAGTCCCCCAGGAAACGATGGCGGCGTTGGTTACCGACCTCGTCAACCACCGCGCCCGGCTTCTGTTCATCGACGACCGTTTGAGCCGTCTTCAGTAAGTTGGAGAGGCTCTCCCTCGCCTTCCATCCGGTGCTGCCCGCGTGGGGCCTGTGGCTCGCAGCCGGCGTTCTCGCCGCCGCCCTCGCCGTCTACGGGTGGTATCTGCTCCCCATCCTGAAGACACCCAAAACACTCGCGCTCCTCGCCCTCCGCCTCCTCTTCCTCACGGGCCTCTTCGGGCTCCTGCTTCGCCCTTCCGTCGTTTTTTCCAGGATGAAGCCGGTTCAAGGCACGCTCATTCTCGCGGTGGACCGCTCCCTCAGCATGCTCCTCTCCCCACCCGGCTCCCCATCGCCGCCCGCCCCGGTGCGCGTCAACTCCGGGAAGGAGGCTCCCAGGCCGGGCGCCACGTCGCGGTGGGCCTGGGCATGGTCGCGCCTATCGAGCCCGGCCTTTCGGGAACGACTTTCACAATACCGCGTGCGCGTTCTTTCTTTTGGCGCGTCCACAACAGAGGTGGAAGCCCTCACGTCGGACGCCTTGGCGCCCCGCGAGGAAACCACCGACTTCAGCGATCTGGCGACCACGCTGGACCGATGGACCCGCCAGGAACCGGTCTCAGGCATCCTCATCGTAAGCGACGGCATCGACCACTCCGGCTTCCGGCAACGGCTCGATCAGACCGGTCCCTCCTCCCTCGCCCTCCTCAAACAGGAAGTCCCCATCACCGCCTTGGGATTCGGCACCTCCAAGCGCGTGCGGGATCTCGCCGTTGAATCCGTCGAAAACAGCGAATACGCCTTCGTCCGCTCCACCGTGCGCGTGAAGGCCGTGCTTCGCGTCCGCGGCTACGATTTCAAGGAACTCCCCGTCACGCTCAAACGCGAAGGAGAGTTGTACTCGGCCCAGTCCGCGCGGGTGGATCGAAAGACCGGCCTCGCCACGGCGGAGTTCGACATCCAGCCGTTCCAGGTGGGCGAGTCCATCTATTCCGTGTCCGTTCCCATCCAGGAGGGAGAGATGCTCACGGAGAACAATGAGCGGCACTTCGTCCTCCGGGTGCTGCGAGACAAAACCCGGATGCTGCTCATCAGCGGCCGCCCCTCCTGGGAACTCCGCTTCTTCCGGGAGATGGTGAAGCGACACCCACATTTCGACCTCGTCAATTTCAACATTCTCCGAACGCCGAGCGACATCTTCGCCGTACCGGAAAAAGAACTCAGCCTGATACCCTTCCCCGGCGACGATCTCTTCTTCAAAGACATCCAGGATTTCGATCTCCTGGTCTTCCTGGATTTCACCCACGAAACACTCCCCAATTTCGCGCCGTACATCCGGCCCGAAGCGCTCGTGAAGATCCGCGACCAGGTGAATCAGCACGGCATGGGTGTGCTCGTCATCGGAGGCGAACAGACCTTCTCCGGCTCGGCTCTGCGCAATTCCCCGCTCGAAGAGATCATGCCCGTCCAGATGCCCATGATGAACCGGGGGTTCGACTCCGAGGAGTTCCGCCCGATGATCACCGAGGCCGGCCGGAGCCATTTCATCACGACGGACAGGGAAGGCGCATCGATTCCTTGGAACTCCCTCCCCCCGCTCTCGGGCAGCGCCTTGATCGGCCCGCCGAAGGCCGGGGCTATCACGCTGCTGGCCCACCCCCGGGCCCGCGCGGGAGGACAGCCCGTCCCGGTGGCCGCCGTATGGGAAAAAGGAAAAGGACGGGTGATGTTGCTGTCCACCGACTCCTCGTGGAGGTGGGCCTTCTCCGATCCGTCCTCCGCGGAGGCGGTTTCCGCCTATCACCAATTCTGGTATCGAGCCATCCGCTGGCTCACGCGCGATCCTGAAACGAACCGCATCACCGTCACTTCGGAGCGATCCGCCAAGGGCGGCTACTCCGTTTCCGCCCGCGTGGTGGACGATCAATACCGGAAAGCCCGCGGGGTGAACGTTACGATGACGCTCCGCGATCCCCGCGGCCCCAAACTGGAACAAGCGGCCCGCGAAATCTCGGAAGGTCAGTACGAGTCTGAATTCCAAACGCCCGCCATGGGCCTCTACTCCATCGAGGTTCACGGCGCGAAAGGGGATGCTTCGCTGGGGGATGCCAAGGCCGTGTTCACGGACCCCGCCGCTTTCGCGGAAGCCTTCGACTACGTCCCGGACCAGCCGCTCATGGAGCGCCTCGCCGACCTCTCCGGAGGATCCTGGGTCGACCTCACCCGCACCGACCCCGCCGAAATCGATTGGCCGCCTCCCGAGAAACAAGTGGAAGAAGGTTCACGCGAAAAACCCCTCTGGAACACCGCCGTGATGCTCCTGATCCTGTTCGCCGCCGCCGCCTCCGAGTGGACCCTCCGCCGCCGCTGGGGCCTGATGTAGCATTCTCGGTGACAGTATACTCTAATTGGACCGAATAAAGTATACTGTCACCGATTATATAGGCTCACGCCGCTCCCCTCGCGCGAAGGACCTCCTCCACCCATTCGTTGGGAACTTTCTCCGACACCGCCGCCTTTCCGATTCGCTCCAAGAGCACGAATCGCCGTGCCGCCCCGGAAAACTTCTTGTCGAACTTCATGTGATGCAGAATCGGCCCTAGCGCCGGAGGAAGCATCCCATCGCCACCCTTGAGTTCAGGCAATCGTACCGGCAAATGGAACCTCCGCAGCGCGTTTTCCGTGCGTTCCACGGCCATCGCTTCCACCAAGCCCATCCGCCTGGAAAGATCCGCCGCGCACGCCATTCCAACGCTGATGGCCTCGCCGTGCGTGATGACATCGTAGCCCGCCGCCGCCTCGATGGCGTGACCGATGGTGTGACCGAAGTTCAGTCTTGCGCGGATCCCCTTCACGGCCACCTGGTCGTACGGGTCCAAGCCCACCACCTCCGCCTTAATCTTTACGCAGCGGAATACCGTTTCCACCAGAGTGTCCGCGTCCAGCGCCAGCAACGACTCGGCTTTCCCCTCGAGAAATCCGAGAAACTCCGCGTCGGCAATGAGGGCATACTTCACCACCTCGGCGAGACCCGATGAAACCTGCCGCGGGCTCAAGGATTTCAGAAAGGCCACATCGCTGAGGACGAAGGCCGGCTGATAGAAAAGCCCCACAAGATTCTTCCCTTCCCTCAGATTGATCGCCACCTTCCCGCCAATGGAAGAATCAACCTGGCTGAGGAGCGTCGTCGGCAGAATTCCGTAGGGAACACCCCTCCGCAGGGTTCCCGCCACGAATCCGGCCAAGTCCCCCAGCGCCCCGCCGCCCAGCGCAAGGATCCCTGCCTCGCCCGACCGCCCCGTTTTCGCAATCTGTTCCAGCACACGGACGTAGGTGTCCGACGATTTCGCCGCATCTCCTTCGGGCACAAAGCAGGGTGCCGCCGACCGCCCCGCCTCGCTGAGTGCCCGGCCCACCGCGGGAAAAATCGTCCGGTGAAGCGCCTCCGTCGTGATCAGGACAACGTGTTTGGGAAACCGCACCGAATCGAGTACAGACCGGAGCTGTCCGAGAATGTTGTACCCCACGTGCACGGGATATTCGATCGTCGGCGAATGGATTCGAACTTCCGTCTGCAGCATCATGCCATCATAGCCGAATCTGCCGCCGATGCGGAGCGGACGGAGCCGCGAGACTCAAACCCGGGATATCGGCGGCCGCCCCCCGAGCACGGCCACCACGTTTTGGACCGCTTCCATGGACATGCGGGCTCGCGTCTCGATCGTGGCGCTGCCCACGTGAGGCAGAAGCACGGCGTTGGGTATTCGCCGCAGCTCGCGTCCGACCGCCGGTTCGAATTCGTACACGTCGAGTCCCGCACCGGCGATCCACTCCTTCCGCAGCGCCTTCACGAGTGCCCGCTCCTCCACGATCGGCCCCCGGCCGACATTGATCAGATACGCGTTCGGCTTCATTGCTCTAAACTCCGGCTCTCGGAATCGATGGCGCGTCTCCGGCGTAAGCGGTGCGAGAATAACCAGAAAATCGCTTTCTCGAACCAATCGCTCGAACGATACGCGCATCGCACGCGTCTCCCGTTCCACACCGCGACCAAGTCGATTCCGATTGTGGTAGACGACTCTCATCCCAAATCCTCGCGCCCGCTTAGCCACTTCGCAACCGATCCGTCCCATCCCCATGATGCCAAGAGTCTTGCCGTGCACGTCGTGTCCGAGCATGTAGAGCGGCGCCCACCCCTTGAACCGGCACTCGCGCATCTCCCGGTCCCCGTCCGGCACCCGCCGGGCACAGCCCAGGATGAGCGCCCACGTCAGGTCCGCCACCGCCTGCTTGAGTGCATCCGGCGTGTTCGTGACGACGATCCCTCGCTCACGGGCAAACGGCAGGTCAACATTGTTGGACCCGCTGGCACAGAGGGAGATCACTTTCAAACGGGCTGCCTTCCCGATCATTTCCCTGTCCATCGAATCGCTGAGCATCGCCACGATGCCGTCTTTGTCCCCAATCGCCTGTTCCAGTTCCCGGCGCGACATGTTCCGGTTGGCACGGTGCAAAGTGATCGTCGCGTAGTTGGCCAGGTAGTCCAGCGCCGGTGCGGCGATCCGCCGAGTGACGAGGACTTTCGCCCTCATGCCCTGATTTCCCGAGAGGGACAAAATGGAGCCATCTTGCATTCCCCACAAAGAGGGCGCCGGGCTTGGCAGATCTGCCTCCCGTGAAGAATCGTCGCGTGACCGAAATACGTCCATCGATCGCGTGGCACGATCTTCATGAGATCCTGCTCAACCTTGCTTGGATCGCTTTCGCGCGAGAACCCCCAACGAAGCGAAAGCCGATGCACATGGGTGTCCACTGTGATGCCTTCGTTCCTCTTGAACCACGTTCCCAGGAGGACGTTGGCCGTTTTCCGCGCCACGCCCGGAAGCGTGATCAAATCCTCCATCGTTTCCGGCACCTTTTCGCCGAATCGCTCGACGATGAGACGGCACGCGCCCTGAATGCTCTTCGCCTTGTTGCGATAGAAGCCGGTCGACCGGATATCTTTCTCGATCTCCGCGATGTCCGCGCGCGCTAACGCCGAAGCATTCGGATATTTCTTGAAGATGATCGGCGTGACGCGGTTGACTCGTTCATCCGTGCACTGCGCAGAAAGAATGGTCGCGATCAGAAGTTCGAGTGCGTTCGAGTGGTCCAACGAACAGGTCGCCTTCGGAAAGGTCTCGCGGAGCACACCGAACACCTTCTCGTAGGGCGCCATCTTCCCGTTTGGGAGCTTCGCGATTTTCTTTGCATTCATGGAGGGCCGGATTCTATCATTTTCGATGAACGTTTCAGCCCACTCTTGCTCTTACTCAATTCACTGTGCCGTCACAATAGTGAATTAAATACTTAGCTGAAAGAAAACGCTTGACAACCTTGGCGCGAAACTGTTGAATATGTGACATAGGACACATGATTCAGACTGCGAACAGCAAGAACGGAGGCCCCATGCGAATAACTCGAAACATCGCCTTTGCCGTTGCCGGTTTTTCCCTCGGATCGCTCCTCCTGATGGGCTGCGAACAAACACCCACAGGCCCGGGAGTGGCTGAGGACCAAACGCCGGTCACGGAAGCGGCAACTGAGACCGCACAAAATACTCAGACCCCATCAGCGGCGACGGAATCCCAGCCCGCAAATCCTCCGTCTTATGCAGCCATCCCAACGGACGGCAGCGGCGCAACCGCTTCCGCGGCTCAGCCTCCTTCTTCCGATCCGGTGGCCGCCTCCGCCGAGGCAAATTCAGGCTCGACTACACCGGCCGCAGCGACCCAGGGCGCCGGGACCGCTCCAACCGCGGAACAGGCTCCGGGCATCCAGAGCAGCACGTCCGCGATCGAAGCAACCATGTCGGTCCTCCAGCAGTCGAACAATTTCTGGTCCTCGAGCCGGCCCTCGCTGGCTCCACGGCGCGACATCCTTAGCGATGTCACCAACGGGTTCAACGACGCCCTCAACACCGCCGCGAACACCATCGGCGGTCTGGCGGGTGCTCCCACCTGTCCCACGGTCACCCGAACGGTCGACCTGAACGGCATCACCGTCAAGATCGACTACGGCACCGGCTGCCAAGATCCGCTCACCGGCAAGACTCTCAGTGGCACGGTGACCATGGTGAAGGCGCTCACCAAAGTGACAAGCACGTTCGCCGGCCTTTCCGACGGAACGCGCACTTTGGATGGCAAGAGCGAGATGGCCCTGAGCGGCACATCCCTCACCCTTTCGGGCAACAGCAACCTGAAAGGTCCCAAGGGCATCACCTCCACAAACCTCAATGAAGTGTTCGCGTATTCCGATATGGGAACGGCCACCAACTTCCTCGATGACCGGCTCACCGGGAACGGCACGAGCAGCATCGTGGCGCCGAACGGAATGACGGCCACGACAGCGCTCAAGAACTTGGTCTACGAACCGATCACCTGCCCGCTCGAACCCAAGAGCGGATCCGTGGAGGCCACCGCGGGGCCGGTAAAGGCCACCATGCCCGTGGGAGACGACGGCTCCGCGCCGTGGCCCCTCTGGTGCGATGGCTGCGGTTCAGTCTACGTCAACGGCCTCAAGATCGGCAAAGTCTGCTGGGTCGGCGGCGTGAGCTTCGAACCCTCCATTCCCATCCCGGGGCTGTAACCCGGTTCCCCGTATCTTGCGCCGAAGCGCCCCCCTCGGGGCGCTTCTTCTTTTCATGCCTTGTTCGACGCCCTTACGGCCAGAATGGTCAAGTACCTTGTTCCATCCCACGATCTCCAGTAAGATGAGGACGTGGGAGCAACGTACGCGGCAGTCACCCTCAGATCGAACGGCAGACAAGCGGCCAAGCGCCTTCTCGTGGATACGGGTGCCACGTATTCGTGGGTGGAGGCGGCACTACTTCGCAAGCTGGGCGTGAAACCCGAACGTGAGATGAACTTCGAAACCATCGAGGGCAAACTCATCAAGAAGCAAATCGGTTTTATCGATGTGGAGTGCCTGGGGCTCAGCGCGCCTACCGTTGTTGTGTTTGCCACGGGAAAGGACGCGGAAGTGCTCGGCTTGCACGCCCTTGAGGGATTGGCGCTCGAAGTAGACCCGGTCCATCGAATCCTCAAGAAATCGAAAGCCGTCATGGCGCTGCTCTCCAGCAGCCCACCACACACCGCCTGAGCGCGGTTAGCCGGCCCCTACCGGCGAGGGGATTTCTTCTTGTCTTGACCCGGAGGGGTGGAAGGGGGGCCTTGGGGCGAGGCCGGAGGCGCCGATGGAGGGGACGCGTTGCCCGGATCTTCAAGGATGCGGATCTTGTCGTCGCCCCAGTACATCTTGTCGCCCGAGGGGGTGGAGACAAAGACTTTCATGAAACCATCGAGTTCCCAGCCGCGGATGTCTTTCAGGAGGTCGATGACGAGCGATCTTGGAAACTTCGCCTCCCATTTCCCGCCTCCCTCCTCCCATTTCACGCTGTCCGCCGCAATCGTCCCCTGGAATTTGGTCTGAGATGCGACTAGATCGGCTCCCTGCGGCGCGGAAAGATACGCCGTGATCCATTTGCCTTCGCTCTTGAAATTGAGCGTATCGGGATCAACGTCCAGCCCCACCTTCACCGGCTCCTTCTCGGTCGTCTGAATAATCAAGGTGTTCGACCACACCTTGCCTGTCCAAACTTTGGCCCGCTCGTCCATGGTTTTGAAAGGATTCTCCTTCTCCATGCTCTCGAGTGGCCACTGTAAGCGGTAGGTGTCAGCAGACAGTCTGAGCAGCCCGACTTCCATGCAATGCTCCGTATTTCTACAGGGAACATCCTGAGTTTGGCTTCCCGCGTAGACCCATCCCTCCTGAACAGCCATCGACCGCCGATAGGTTTGCCCGGGTCCGAGCAGATGAAAACCGGACATTTTCCTGTAGAGCACCTGACCAAGACCATACGGCTCTATGCGCTGACCGATCGAATCATTGATGTGGAATTCCCCTACCACACTCCGGAACAGATCTGGAAGATTCGGCTCCGGCACCAGTAATTCTCGCGAGTCCATGTTTGCCGAAACGAACTCAATCTTCCACGGCTTTCCCGCGGGCCGAACTCCGTCCGATGTCTCCAGCAAGGCTGCGATTCGCCCATCAACGGCATAGGCCGAACCCGCCAGGGCCAATAGACCGGCAATCGCTAGAGCTCGCATTGGCCTGGAGTAAAGCCGACGCCCGGCTTGCCGCAAAATTCGGGATCAGGCGGATCGCTGCCGCACTCCTCAAAACATCTCGCCTCGCAGCTTGTGGCGCGCCGGTCAGCCTCCTCCGCATCCAACGGCGTCAAAGGAGGCTGAGCAGGTTCGCACTGATGGACCAGCTCGTGGAATATGGAAATCTCAAGGCCCCGATCCGTCTGCCTGTTTTCCTTGCAGATGACACTCTGATCCGTCTGTCCATTGGTATGGCCGCCGTACCCAGCCCCGCAATAGCTGTCATCCTGGTTGCTTGCACACGCCACCCGATTGGGATCGGCCTTCTGGAAGCACTCCCTCATCCTCGGTCCCAAACACGGCGGCGGGGTGGTCTTCCACGTCTTCTGGAGGCACGCCACGCGGTTTTCGCACTTCGATTGGTCGGTCTGGCAGGGGTTGTCGGCTTCGCACTGGAGCGCCCGGCGAGGGGCGAGGAAGTCCGGCCCGGCCTCACCGGCCCGCTCCGGCGCGGGAGAGGGACTCGGTGCTTCCTCCAACACCTCCAGGATCGCCTTCACCTGCGAGGTCAACCGCTCCGCATCCGCCTCCCCCACTTTGAACACCTCCCGCCCGTAGGGCAACTTCTCAAACTCCAAATACATCGCCTCCGCCGGAAGTTCCCACTCCATCCGGTCCCATCTGTCCGTTCAGTCTCACCCCAACATCCACCAACTCCTGCGTCAACTTCGACTGCGTCACCAGCGCACTCCCCGGAGCCGATTCATCCACGCGCACGATGAGTCCCCCCTGACCCGGCGTCCTCAACAGGGCCCCTCCCCTCCGGGATGCCAATCTCGGTGGCTCCACTCCCGGACACTCCCCCGGCCCGTAGTCCGTGCTCACGTTCACATCCACATTCGTTCTTTCATGCTGCTCCCCACCTGCATATGGATTCGGACCGCATGGGATCGAATGGTCCCACTTATATCTGCTGGAAAACTTCTCCGTACGCCCGCATCCAATAGTCATTCCCCTCCCTTCATTACATTGCGAGGACGAGTCCTGCCAGTTCCCGAAATGCGAATCTTCAAACACCCTCTCGATTTCAAAACACTCAATCAATGGACCCTGTTTCGAACCATCGATCCGGTAACGGACCCGCTCATACTGTCGCCTCGTGTAACCGTAGCACAGCATGACCGTATTCCCACTTTCAATCACCGCTTCAAAATGATCCGAACTACACTCCAAACGAGTCAACCCCTCATCCGGCGTTCGAATCGGGGCCAATCTTGGGTCGGGGTTTGTAACCGGAAGAATACGGACGTCAAACGGACCCCGACTTACCCGGCATGCCGTCATCGTCTCCCCCTCCAAACTCACCCGATAGTCGCCCACACTCACTGGAATCCCGTGCGCCGATCGCCCGCGGACCAGAGTCTCAGCAAGGGTTTCGATGGGAGCCGACCCCTTCAGGGCTTCCCACTTGGTGGCCACCGTTCGGAATTGATCCGGAGGGAAAGTCATGACTTCCAACGTCTCCCCAGCCTCGTATTGAACGTGCAGGGGGAAGAGGGTGTAAGGCGCGTCAAAGGCACAGGGAGGCAAAGAGGTATAAGCAGAAGTGAGGGGAACGGCCTCCACGGGGCCATCAAGGATGCCCGCACCGGCGGGGGAAATCTGAGTTGTACCCTCCATCCCATATGTCGCCACGCCCGATGGCTCCCTGCCCCCACACCCGGAAGGCGACAGGTGAAACACCGCGCTCAGGCTCATCGCCACAAGAAGGGTGACACGTGACGCAAGACTCGAAAGACATTTCTCTCTCCGGCGTTCACGTGCAACATTCGACGTTCCATCAGCCCCCGCCATGCCATGCGATTAACAC
>JACPAV010000023.1 GCA_016180645.1 Nitrospirota bacterium
TTTCCGCTTCTGTCCCATGATCTCTCCTTCCGTTTCTTGAACCTCGATTCTGCCAAAATCTTGGCTTAACCACCTGTCCAAAAAACGGGGGTAACTTCATTCTGCCCTTCTTCATCCGTTCAGGGTAGCGCCGGGTTGCAGCAGTTGCAATGGCGCTACGACCTAGAACCAGTAGTCCCGCAAGCGTAGCCACCATCGCTTGCCCTTCGTCAATCCCGCCCGGCATTTTGGGCATGGACCCTTGTGGCTCAAGAACGTTTTGACTGCCTTTTCGCGGTCCCAGTTGACCGGAGGAGTGTTCATCAGGCAGTGATCGGGGTGATCATAATGTTCGGGGAGGAGAAAGAGCATGTGGCCAAGTTCATGAGCTAGGTAATAGATCCCCAGTGCCTGAGGCACAGCGCTAGGTGAGACGTCATCGTATGCCAAGCCGGGAAAATTCAGGAAGGATATGGTCGAGATCATGAGCGCCACTCCTGCCCCGCTAGGGGCGCCGGGACTCTCATTGGCAAACCCAGACTGTGCAAGCCTCGGTATCAACACACCGTGCGGGACCGGAATGTCCAGAGAATCGAAGAACACCGGCACATTCGTAATAAACACGTCATAGTCACGTTGAAGACTGAACATGAACCTCCATCCCGTGTGCGTTTGGTATGCAACGGTGTCTCTCCGAACGATGGGTTGACCGTCCACGAGTAGGGACCGGAATCTGTCCCGTTTCTCCACCCACTTGCCCAGCAGCCAACTGTAATAGGTCTGGTAGTCGCGAAATGTCACATTCATGCCCTCCGGGACCGCTGCCTTGAGCTCGTCAACCGGGTACAGCTCAAGCGTATGCCGCTGCTGACTCGACAGTTGGGTGTCAGGCGCTCCCCCGAAAAGCTCCAGCGACATGAACGGATTGTGCCTGTCGCCGGTTATTTCTTGAAAGTAGTCTTCGATGGGCATCGTGTTCATGTCGGAGAAGCTGATATTCGTGCTTTGAAACTCATCTCTCATCGCAAGGAGGGCATGTGTGAATACCAACCGGAGTTGTTCTTCGGGAAGGGAGGGGAATCTCTGGTCATGGAGGTAGACTGTCTTGAGCCTGATCTGCACCTTCCTGTTGAAAGTGTCGTCAACGTTGAAATAGGCACAAGAAGCAACCTGACTGCACAACGCAATGCTGAATAGGAGCAGCGCCCAATGGTGGAGAATCAGCGTAGGATAATCGGCTGGTCCCCGTAGCATCCTTGACTACTTTGAGTCAAAGCCCCGATGTTGAAGAGTAGTGAGTGTACGCCGTGCCGCGGATGAGGCGGCGGGAGGCCGGGGCGACCTTCCTGGTCGCTTCCGGCACCGCTTCCACATCCTGCGGGCGGGCAGGATCGACCATGAGGTTGGCCTCCTCAAGCGCGAGAAGCCCAAGAAGGCTTGGATCACCCGGCTCGCCGAAAAGAACGGGAGTGTGGACTCTCACTCCTTCGACCACCATCCAGATATGGCCGAGTTTCCTTTCCACCTCGCGCCCGTCCGCGAGCTTCAGTGCGACGGCTCTCTCCGGAACAACATCGCAAATCGACAGGGTTTTCGACGGAAGGCAGGAGAACGTCGCCCCCGTGTCCACTTGTGCCTCGACTTCCGTTCTCTTGCTGAACTCCAGATCCCCGTTTCGCCGCTCGACTTGCCCGAGAATCAGCCTCACTAGAACCGCTCCCATATCACGAATCTAGCACCGGTCCGAGCAAGGTGTCAAAGTCCCCGAGGGGAGGCAAAGACCGTTGGGGGGTTCAATGAAACAGGATCGGGCCGACGTAGAGGAAGACGTAGAGCGTCACCAGCACGGCGGCGGCGAGGTCGAGGAGGAAGCCCGTGCGCATCATGACGGGGAGTCGGATGTAGCCGGAGCCAAAGACAATGGCGTTCGGCGGCGTGCCGGCGGGGAGCATGAAATCGCAAGAGGCGGCGATGGCGGAGGCCGAGAGGACGGGGAGCGAACGGGGGAGGACGTTTAACATCACGTTTACTGTCGCCGTATTCGAGGCGACGGCGGAGAGAAGGACCGTCGCCACACTTGTCAGGCCGATTTGCCAGATCAACGGAAACTCCGCGAGCGCCCGCAATTGCCCGGCCAGCCACGCAGAGAGTCCGCTCTCCTCGATTCCCGAGGCCATCGCAAAGCTGCCGCCGAGGAGAACGAGCGTTCCCCAGGGAAGACGTCGGATCGATCGAAAGGACACGAGTCGCATCCCCACGAGCGAGAGGCCGGCCGACATTGCCACCCACGACTCGTAATGTTTGCCCTGAAACTTGAAACCCGTCCAGAACTCCGGGACAAAAGGGGCGATGGTTTGGCGCAACGGACTTCCTGCGATCCACAGGACGGCGGCGAGCCCAAAAACCAGCGCGATGCGCTTCTCTTCGCGCTTCATCGGACCCAAGGCCACGATCTCTCGCTGCAAGACGGAGCCCCCTTGCCCTTCAGGGATCCTATCTTTCCGGCCCGTGCGCCAAAGCACCAGCCAGACTACTGGGAGGAACAACACCACGAACGGGACGCCAACCGCCATGTACTTTGCGAAACTGATTTCCACGCCGAGCTTGTCGGCGAGGAAACCGCAGAAAATCGAATTCGTGCCGGTGCCGATTTTTGTGCCGATTCCGCCGACGTTTGCCGCGTAGGCTACCGCGAGCATGATGGCGCTTCCGAAGTGGTGGAGCCTCCGTCCTCCCGACTCGGTTTCCAGTTGGGCAATCAGCGCCATCCCGATCGGCATCATCATGACGGCCGTGGCCGTATTCGAGATCCAGAGAGAAACAATGGCGGTCGCCACAAGCACGCCCAGGAGCAGCCGCTTGGGGTCCGTGCCGATGACCCTCATGATGTGGAGGGCGATTCGACGATGGAGATTCCACTGTTCCATGGCGGCACCGATCATCATCCCTCCGAGGAATAGAAAGATGTAGGCGTCGAAGTAGGGCGAAGAGGATTGGGCGACGTTGTGAACGAGGCCGCCGCCAAATACGCCGAGGGTGGGGAAGAGAACAAGCGGCACCGCCGCCGTCCACGCCATCGGCAAGGCTTCGGTGAACCACCAGACGGCCATGAGCGCGGCCACGGCCGCTGCGTAGGCGGGCCTTGAGCCAAATCCTTCAATCCGGTGGAGGCCGGAGGGCAGGAAAGCGAAGGCCGAGAAGGCGAGAACGCCGAGACCAAGGCCCGCACGCTGCCACGGGGTTTGGAGAAATCTGAGATTCTTCACTCGCTCCGCTCGCTCAGAAAGACATCCTAGCGCGTCGTTACGAGCAAAGCGAAGGATCGGGATGGATCAGGAAATCCTCGCTGACCGCTGAAAACTGACTGCTGAGAGCTATCCTAGAATGTTGTAGAACGAGGAGGCGTCGAAGTCGACGAACTCGGCCTTGTGGTCGCTGATGCCGTAGCCACTGAGGATGCCGCCCTTTGTACCGGAAGGAAAGCCGCGGACGAAGATGTAGTCGAGGTGGAAAATCGTCTGCGTGATCCCGGAGCCTTCGACGTTCGTGAAGCCGGCGTCCTTGAACGCGCCCACGACGGGTTCCAGCTCGCCGCCCGCGGTGTTGAAGTCGCCGGATACGAGATGCATCTTGGTAAAGTCCGGGTTGGGGATCGCCGCGATGATCTCCTGTCCCTGCTCCTTTCGCGTTCCCGCCATCGTCTTAACCTCGAGGTGCGCGGATACCGAGCGGACGAGGCGGCCGCTGATCGAGACATCGACCATCATCGCGCAGCGGGTGCCGAGGGGCGGATTTGAGTCCAGTTCGCGCTTGTAGATGTGGCGAACGACCTGCGGGTTGTGAAGCGGGAACTTGCTCAGGACGGCGTTGCCGCTGTAACCGGGCGCATAGCTGAACTCGCGGCAGAAGTAGTAGTTCATACGGAGGGCCTTCGCCAGCTCGCGCGGTGCATTTCGATTCCCCGTGGCTTCGGACTCGGTGTAGATCTCCTGCACGTTGATGATCGAGGCGTTTTTGAGGTTCGATTCGGTCTGGAACTTCGAGATCATGTCATCCAGTTTTTCGCCGTGGGCCACGTTCCAGGAGATCAAACGAACGCTGTTCGGTTGATAGGTGCTGACATTCGCATCGCTATAGTTGCCGGACTCGACCTTGCAGAATTCCGCGCCCGCGGACAGATCGCCGAAGCACTTGCCGGCTGGCAACGTGCCGTCTGCATTCGCCTGCCAACCGCCGGAGCCGTTCCAAATGGGGGGTGGTTGAAAGGGTGTGCCTCCGCCTCCACCACCGCCCCCACCCCCGCAGCTTCCACTTTCCTCGGAGGTGAGGAAGGCAAACACGAACGCACATAAAGCCGCTTTGCCAAGCCGACCGAAGCCTAGGTTGATCATGTCCTTCCTAGAGCGGCGCCCGTGCCAGCGTCCCATGGCGTTCCCCCTTGAATTTACATGTGAAATAAGGCGCGAGCGGGAGAACCGGTATCAAAAATGATATTCGGCCATAATTTCGATGCTAGCCCCCAATCGGATCGAGATATAGTCTCGGTTTCCGCACTTGAATTCCTATCATAACCAGCTTATGATATATTCCATGGACGCATCCGTAAGGAAGTACTTGGCGATGATTGGACGGCGTGGGGGAAGTGTCAGTCGGCGCACTCTTAGCGTCGAGACGGCCCGAATGATGGTCAAGATCCGCGACGCCCGACGGGCATATCGATTGTTTTTTGCCCAGTGTTTCTGGTCGTACGATCCGAACTTCAACATCACGGCGCAAGACGTGCCTTGGGTGGCCGCGCAGTTGATGAAGCACGGCGGTCGACGCGCCTGGGAAATCGGGAGCCGACTGTGCCGTTAACCGACTATCAGGCGGCGTTGGGCCGGTTGCTTGCGGCCAATCGAAGCGAGGACAGTTATCTGGCCGGAGGCGCCGCCCTGCTCTCCCAACCCCATTCGCAACGTTTCAGCCAGGACCTCGATTATTTCCATGATTCCCCGACGCGCGTGGCCACGGCCTTCGAAGCCGATCGCCGGACGTTAGACGCAGACGGGCACTCCGTCCATCCCGACATCGTATTGCCCGGGTATGTCCGCGCGGTCATCCGTCGGGGCCGTGAAGCGACCAAGGTGGAATGGGCACACGAATCCAGTTGGCGATTCATGCCGGTCATCCGGAGCGACGCCTTCGGTTACCAGTTACACCCGATCGACCTGGCCACCAACAAGGTCCTCACCGTCGCCGGCCGCGATGAACCCCGCGACATCCTGGACGCCTTGCAGTGCCATCGGGATATCCTGGAGCTCGGTCCATTGGTATGGGCGGCCTCCGGCAAGGACCCCGGGCTGTCTCCCCGACTCATCATAGAGCTGCTCAAACGGCGCGGGAGCATCAGGCCGGAAGATCTGGCACGCCTCCACCTGACCGTGTCTCTCGATGTGCATGAAATCAAGACCGCCTGGTTGGAGGCGCTGGAAGGCGCGGAATCGTTCGTGGGGAGGCGTCCACCTGATGAAATCGGGTGCCTGTACTACTCATCCGAACAAAGTCGCTTCGTGAACCCGGATCGCGCTGTCCCCGGCAGCTTCGTCCCGCACTACGGACGTCCCGGCGGGATCATTCCTCGGATGGTCTCGGAGTAGCCGACTGCTGACCTATCGAGGCCGAACCTCAATAGTACTTAATCCACTTCGGTGATTTCAGGGTCGCGCGTGTCGCGTCCGATCCTGACCGTCGTACTCCCGTTGTTGTTCAAGATACGGATATCCCACGCTTGCATGGTCTTGGCCCCGATCAACAAATCTTGGGCCAAGTCGGGCGATATCAGAGCTTCATCTTCTATGATCCGACCCTCCAGCTTCATGACAAGGAAGGTGACGCCCACGATGCGAAGTTTTCCCCCTTCCGCGGCGGTGCGCATTTCCCGGGTTACGCCTCCGATCACTTGCGTTCCTTCCGGGAGCCGATCCTGTCGCACGATGGTCGGATAGCAGCCTGAATCCACAACGGCCCGGACCTGCGCTCGACGTCCGTCCCACGTCTCAATCTCCGTATCCCGAATCGGCTTGCTCACAGGAAAAGGGTACGCCGGTGAGCGTGGGATGTAAAGGCGGGGCGCGATCCGCTACGGAACTGGCGGCGACATGGACGGTGGTTTCACCCCTCAAGAACGGGTCGGCATCCAGCCATCGCAGCCGCTTCGGCGGAGTAGGCAGCCCGCCCGGCCATGCCCTCAAGGCAGAGGCGGGGCGTAGACTTCGTTCGTCGTTAGATTGCTTGGGTTACTTCCGCCGATGGCGTAGATCTTGCCGTTCACGGCCGCCCACGTACTTTCCCCGGGAGGGAATTGACCCTGGAACCTGTTTCGAATCTTCCCTTACCCCCCTTCGCGAAAAGGGGAATGCGGGGATGGCCCGGTCATTTAATCCAGGCCGCAAGCAGAGGTGTTTGTCATTCCACGGGGGTTGTGCCTAAAATGCCGCCCGCCATGGCCAGACAATATCTATTCGCACCCGGGCCAACGCAGCTACCGGAGGAAATTCTTCTCGAGATGGCCCAGCCGATCACCTATCACCGCGGACCCAAGTTCAAGGCCATCCTTCAGGAAGTTCGCGAGGATCTGAAAACGGTTTTCCAGACGAAACAGGACGTGCTGGTACTCACGTCGAGCGGCTCGGGCGCGATGGAAGGCGCGGTGACCAACATCCTGTCCAAAGGCGACAAGGCCGTCGTGGTTGAGGGTGGAAAGTTCGGCGAACGATGGGCGGACGTCTGCAAGGCCTACGGCGTTCAGGCGGAAGTCCTCCACGTGGAATGGGGCAAAGCGGTGGACCCTGCCGTTGTTCGCAAAGCGGTCCAGAACGGGAAAGACGTCAAAGCCGTTTTCGTCCAAGCCAGCGAGACATCTACCGGCGTGATGCACCCCGTGAAGGAGATCGCCGAAATCACAAGATCAATGCCCGACACGCTCTTGGTGGTCGATGGCATTACCGCGGTCGGCGTCTTCCCCGTCCCCATGGATCAGTGGGGGATCGACGTGCTGGTTTCCGGCTCGCAGAAGGCCTTCATGCTGCCGCCAGGTTTGGGATTTGCAGCGCTCAGCGAAAAAGCGTGGGCAAGAGCCAAGACGTCCAATCTGCCGAAATTCTATTTCAATCTGTCGAAGGAGCTGGAATCTCAGAAGAAGAACGAAACCGGATTCACGCCGGCGATCACACTGATCGTCGCCCTGCGCAAAGCTCTGAAGATGATCAAAGAAGAGGGACTGGAAAATGTCTTCGCCCGGCACGACAAGCTCGCCCGCGCCACCCGCGAAGCGATGAAGGCGATCGGCTTGGAGCTTTTCGCCCAAACGCCATCGAACGCCTGCACCGCCGTGAAAGTGCCCGTGGGCGTGGATGGTGAAAAAATCCCCAAGCACATCCGCGAGAAGTACGGCATCACGATCGCGGGCGGTCAGTCCCAGTTGAAAGGCAAGATCTTCCGCATCGCTCACCTGGGGTACTACAATCCGTTTGACATGGTGATGGTCATGTCCGCGGTCGAAATGACGTTGCGGGATCTTGGACACGAATTTTCCATCGGCGCGGGCGTGAAGAAGATGCAGGAAATGCTGGCCCAATAGGGGCCGGGGACCAGAGAGCAGGGGTCAGAGAATATGGCCGTTTCAGTTCTGCTGTCCGATACGCTTTCGGAGGAGGGGTTGCGACTCCTTCGTTCCGCTTCCAACCTGAAGGTGGACGTGAAGCCGGGTCTTCCCGAGAAAGAACTCATTGGCCTGATCAAGTCCTACGACGCCCTCGTAGTGCGAAGCGGAACCAAAGTGACCAAGCCGATTATCGAGGCGGCGGACAATCTGAAAGTGATCGGCCGGGCCGGGACGGGCGTGGACAACATCGACGTTGAAGCGGCCACGAAAAAAGGGATCATCGTCATGAACACGCCGGGCGGGAACACGATCACTACCGCGGAACACACCTTTGCCATGATCATGTCCCTCGCGCGCAAGATTCCGCAAGCCCATATGCTTCTCCACAAGGGCAAGTGGGCCAAGGGCGAGCTCATGGGAACCGAACTGTTCGGGAAGACCTTGGGCGTGGTCGGTCTCGGAAAAATCGGACGCGTGGTGGCCGAGCGCGCGCTCGCCTTCAAGATGAACGTGATCGCCACCGACCCGTACGTCACCGCCGAAGCCGGACGCAAGATGGGCGTTGAGATCGGATCGCTGGACGACGTGCTTCGCCGGGCGGACATCCTCACCGTTCACACGCCCCTAACGACCGAAACCACCAAATTTCTGAACGACGCGGTGTTTGAGAAAATGAAAACGGGCGTCCTGCTCGTCAATTGCGCGAGGGGCGAACTTATGGATGAGGACGCGTTGATTCGCGCGCTGAAATCCGGGCGCGTCGCCGGCGCCGCTCTCGACGTGTTCCACAAGGAGCCGCTGCCGGCCGACCATCCGTTGCTCGGCCTAGACAACGTCATCACCACGCCGCATCTCGGCGCCGCCACGAAGGAGGCGCAGGTGAACGTGGCCGTGGCCGTGGCGCAGCAAATTATCGAGTTCTTCGCGAACGGCGTGGCCCGCGGGGCGGTGAACTTCCCCGCGGTCTCCCCGGAAACGCTCGATCTCCTCCGGCCCTACATGAACCTGGCGGAAAAAATCGGCCTGCTCCAGTCGCAAATGTTTCGGGGCAAGGTGGAGGAGATCCGGATGGAATACTCCGGACACGTTGCGGAATATGAAACCGAGCCCATCACCCTTTCGGCCCTCAAGGGGTTTTTTACTCCCCTTCTGACCGACCGCGTCACCTTTGTGAATGCCCCCGTTATCGCCCGCGAGCGAGGAATCCGCGTGGAAGAATCGAAATCGAAAGCCGCCAAAGATTTTGTCAGCCTCCTGACGATCACCGTGGGCGATGGGCGGAACCGCCTCAGCGTGGCCGGCACTCTTTTCGGGCAGAAGGAGCCCCGGCTCGTGCGCATCAATGATTTCATCCTGGAGGCCGTACCCGAGGGAACGATTCTGATTTTCGAGAATGACGACAAGCCGGGCGTCATCGGGAACGTCGGCACCACGCTCGGCCGGAACGGTGTGAACATCGCCGGGATGGCGAATGGCCGGTTGAGCTCCGGGGGACGGGCCATCGCGCTTTACAACATCGATTCGAAAGTCCCGCCCGCGCTGCTCGACGAGCTCGCGAAGCTTCCGAACATCCGCTCAGCCCTTCAGGTGCAACTATGAAGCGGTCAGCATTCAGCAATCCGCGGTCAGCTACTGAAACATCCTCATCACTCTTGGACCGTGGGCTGAGAGCCGAATGCTGACGGCTGATCGCTTTCAGACATGCTGACCCCGCCGAAGGGCCTCCGGGACGCGCTTCCCGACGAAGCGGAACCCTCGTTCTTCCTGGCCTCCCGGCTGGTTCCTCACTTGGCCCGACGTGGGTATCGGCTGGTCCGTACGCCGCTACTGGAATACCTAGAAACCTTTTCCGCTTCCGGAGAACCCGCACTCGACGAAAGAACGCTCAAGCTCATCGAGTGGGAAACGGGAAAGATCATGGCGCTCCGGACCGATTTCACCCCGCCGATTGCGAGACTGGCCGCCTCCCTGGCGGATGGGAGCAAGCCGCCGCTCCGGTTCAGCTATTGCGGGCCGGTGTTGAAATTCGACTTGAGAAAAAGCACCAAAAAGCGCGAGGAACTCCAACTCGGCGCCGAGCTGATCGGGCGCGGGGGTGTGGAGGGCGATCGTGAAATTATCGAGCTTTGCGTCTCGGTGCTCCGCCATTCCGGCTTGAAGGGATTCGTCGTGCAGGTGGGAGACGTAAGGTTTCTCCACTCCGTGGCGCGCGGCGCCTCGGCGCGATCTCTCCGAAAGAAAGAATGGCCGGCTCTGCATCTGGGCGGCCTCGCCGCCGGACCGGGAGGAACCCGGCCGGTCCTCGAAGGATCTCCCGCCGTTCTGGCGCGGCTCGCGCGAAGCGTCCGGGACCGTCGGGCCCGCGCCGCGCTGACCGGACTCCGGCAAAGCCTGCGCGCCATTCTCCGCGATCGAAAAGGGTTTCAAGTTCACGTGGACCTCGGCGAAGTCCGGGACCTGCACTACTACACCGGTCTTTTCTTCCAAGTCTTTCATCCCGACACGACGGATCCGGTGGCCACGGGCGGCCGTTACGACGGCCTGCTCAAGAAGTTCGGCAGAGATTTGCCCGCGACCGGGTTTGCCGTGGACCTCTCCACGCTTTCCAAGCTGGTCCCTTCGGGCTCACGAGTTCACGGGCTCACGGGATCACGATGAGTACGGTGGTCGTCGTCGGCGCCCAGTGGGGCGATGAGGGGAAGGGAAAGATTGTTGACCTGCTCTCGGGAGAGGCCGATTTTGTCGCCCGTTTTCAGGGCGGAAACAACGCCGGCCACACCGTGGTGCTGGGTACACAAAAATTCGTCCTCCATCTCCTCCCGTCGGGCGTGCTCCATCCGGGCACCACGTGCATCATCGGAAACGGCGTGGTCATCGATCCCATCGTCCTCTCAGAAGAAATCGACCGTATCAAGGCCAACGGCTACCTCAAGAATGACGCCGAACTGAGAATCTCCGCCCGGGCCCATCTCATCCTCCCCTACCACCGTCTGATCGACGTGGGCCGCGAAGAGTATCGCGAGGAATTTCTCGCCAACGGAAAGATCGGGACGACGGGCCGGGGAATCGGCCCTGCCTACGAGGACAAAGTCGAGCGCGTGGGCGTGCAATTCTGCGAATTCATCAGTCCCCCCCAGCTCAAGGCGAAGCTCGGCGAGAATCTTGGATACAAGAACCATTTCTTCCGCGACTACCTCAAGAAGGCGAAGCTCAAACCCTCGGCCCTCGCGAAAATGCTGGAGCCTTACGCCCGGAAACTCCGTCCCTACATGGCCGATACGTCGCTCCTCCTCCATGAAGCGATCAAATCGGGAAGGAAAGTACTTTTTGAGGGAGCCCAGGGAACGCTCCTCGACGTGGATCACGGCACGTATCCCTTCGTCACGTCTTCCAACACGATCGCCGGGGCCGCCTGCTCCGGATCCGGCATCGGGCCGAGAAGCATTCGATCGGTGCTGGGCATCACGAAGGCCTACACCACTCGCGTGGGGAGCGGACCCTTCCCCACCGAATTGAAAGATTCGATCGGAAAGAAACTGCGGGAAAAGGGGACCGAGTTCGGGGCAACCACGGGGCGGCCCCGCCGGTGCGGTTGGCTGGACGCGGTGGCACTCCGATATGCATCCCGGCTGAACGGCTTCACGGGGCTGGCCATCACCAAACTCGATGTACTGAACGCCTTCGACGAGATCCAAATCTGCACGGCCTATCGCTGGAAGAATTCCACGCTGACCGAATTCCCGTTTGAGACTCGAATTCTTCAGCAGTGCAAGCCGGTCTATCAAACCCTGCGCGGTTGGAATGTGGACAAACTGGATCGCCTGCGGTCGCACGCCGATCTCCCACCCACGATGAGGGACTATCTGAAGCGCATCGAGGACATATGCGAGGCGGTCGTGTCGATCGTATCGATCGGTCCGGAACGGGACGACACCATTATTCTCCAGAATCCCTTTGCCTAAGCGCGGCGGCTTCCTTCTCCTCGCTTCCCTTCTCTTTCTCGCCCTGATCCTTCCGCAAACCCTGAACCTCAGCTTCTACCACGACGAGGTCATGGAACTGACCCAGTACGAAAAATCGCCGCTGGAATTCGTATCCTACATGGTCCGCGGGCATCTCGTGAGGCCCCCGTTATTCGGGATCGTGCAGCACTACTGGATGAGAGCCTTCGGCGAGACGGAATTGGGTTTGCGGTCCCTCAGCCTGCTCTTCTCACTCGCATGCATTCCGCTCGTTTATGGAGTGGCGAAATCCGTCTACGACGTTGGGACCGCTCGCGCGGCTGTGCTGCTCTATTCCACCTCTCCGTTCGTTCTCCTCTGGGGCCGTGCCGCCGGTTGGTACCCGATGATGATGGCGTGGCTCCTGATGGCAAATGGAGCGCTTCTGAAGCTGGATCGCGGCCGGCGATACGCCCTCCTGTATGGGGTCTCGCTACTCCTCGCGCTCTACACCAACTACTACGCCGTCGCGTTGCTTCTGAGCCACGCCTCTTACGTCCTCCTTTTCAAGCGAAACCTCGCCCGCCGGGCATTGGCGGCCCAACTTGTCGCGGTGCTCCTGTTCGCACCATGGATTCCTACCGTGCTCCGCCAATTCGGCCATTTGCGATCCATCCTCAACCTGCCCGAAGCGCTGGGCGGACTGAAAACCATGGCCTATGTCTTCTATTCATTCGGTCTTGGAGAGACGCTCCTCCCATCCCACACCCTTCCCGTTTCACTCTTCTGGCTTGCCGTTCTCTGGCTCGTGACCGCGGGGGTGGCGAAATCCGATCGGAGGCTCTCGTTCCTCTGGATCTCCCAAATCGGACTGATGCTCGTCGCGGGTCTGGCAACCCGCTCTCTCGCCCCGTACCGCGCCTACCCGTTCGTCGTCCCTTTTCTGATCATGCTCGCCGCCGGGTTCCGAACGATGAGCGCCGTCCGCTCCCGGTGGGTGCTTTGCCTCGCGCTTCTCTTCCCCGCCTGGTCACTCTCGATCCTCCATTTCCAGTCGGGCCGGGAATATTTGAAAATTGGCATGCTCGAGCCCTGGCGCGCGGTTCACGCGCGAATCGCGGGAAGCACAAGCGAAAACGACACCGTGATCCACCGCTCGGAGGTCCTCACGCATTACAACAAGCTTCGACCCGCCCGCGCGAGGTTGGTCTGGCTCGATGATATCGCTGAGGCTCGCCCGCTCGGAGCGGGATCCGTCTGGCTGATGGAGAGCTTCAGCTCCTACAGGCCGGATTCGGTGAAGGCATTCGAAGAGCTTCGACTTGAGATGGAGCGAACCTACGGACCGCCAAAACGCCAGGAAGCTCTCCTGCGCGATCCTTGGTGGAATGAGAAGCGGCGCTGGGTGCCCGAGTGGGCTTTCCGGGAGGAGAAGTTGGTCCTGTACGAGTTCTCCCGGTAGGGGCGAGGCATGCCTCGCCCCTACGCGCCGGTCAGTTTTTCGACTTTGTCCTCCGGTCCAATCAGCATGAGGACATCGCCCTTGTGGATGCGGTCTTCCGGGTCCGGGCTGAAGTCCCACCGCTTGAGATCGCTCGACCAGATGGCCACCACATTGATGCCGTGCAATTTCCGCAGGTCCATCTCACGGAGGGTATGCCCCCAATAGTTCTCCGGCGCCTTCCACTCCACCAACGCCGCTTCGTCTTGCAGCGGGAGAAAATCGACAATGCCTTGGGAAAGAATACCCTTCCCCAGCCGCTCTCCCATCTCCGCCTCGATTTGGACGGCGCGTGAGGCTCCGATCATCTTCAACACGTGGGCCTCGCGCTCCGAATTGGCGCGGGCAATGATCTGCTGAACTCCCATATCCTTCAGGAGCGTGACCGCCAGTACGGCGGACTGGAAGTCATCTCCAATGGCCACCACGCCCAGTTCGACGCCCTTCCCAATAACTTCTCGCAAGGAAGGCTCGTCCATCGCGTCCACCCTGGCGCAAAACGGCAGCACGTCCTTCGCGCGATCGACGGCGGACGCCGAGGAGTCGATCCCAATGACCTCCCAGCCGCGCTTGGCGAGGGTTTTGGCCAGCGGCAGGCCGAAACGTCCCAGTCCGATCACGATGGTTCTCATTTACGTCCCTTGGGATCAGCCGATGATAAGCCTTCCCTCGGGATATTCAATACTTCCCCGCTCCTTGGGCTTGGCCAGGGCGAACGCAAGCGTCAGGGGGCCCAATCGACCGACGAACATCATCACCGCGATGAGGATCTTCCCAAGGGGCGTCAGCAAAGGGGTAATGCCCAGCGAAAGGCCGACCGTTCCGAACGCCGAAACGATCTCAAACAGAACGGCATTGAACGGGTGCGATTCGACCATCATGACCAGGCCGCCCAGTACGATGACGATGCCGAAACTGGCGAAGACGAGTGCCGTGGCCTTTGCGATGACCTCGGGACTGACGGTCCGGCGGAACGCGACGGCCGAGCGTCGCTGGAACATGGTCGTGCTGAAGGTCATCCACATCACGGCCGCCGTGGTCGTCTTGATCCCTCCGGCGGTACCACCGGGCGATCCTCCGACGAACATGAAAAGCATCACCAGGAGTGCCGCCGCGGAGGAGATCTGGGAAAAATCGACGGTGTTGAATCCGGCCGTGCGCGGCGTGACCGATTGGAACCAGGAGGCCCACAATTTCTGCCCGAACGACAATGGGGCGAGTGAATGATTCCACTCCAACCCCAGGAAAAGGACCATGCCGAGCGCGATGAGCACGGCACTCGTCCACAGCACAAGCCGCAGATGGAGGGAGGTTACCGGCCTTGGGCCTCGCGGCGCCCAGAACCCACGTGAATTCCGCTCGCCGCCCCCGAAGCGAAGCCAAGGGGGAAGGCGCGGGGGCCAGCCGATCCAATGCGCCACACCGAGCCACACGGGGAAACCCAGACCCCCGACGATGATGAGACCGGGAACAACAAGATTGACGACCGGGCTGCCGACAAACGACATGAGACTGTCCGGGAAGAGGGCGAATCCGGCGTTGTTGAAAGCCGAGATGGAGTGGAAGACGGCGAGGTAGAGTCCGCGCGCGTCGCCGAGCGACCCCCGCCAGGCGGCGTACAGGCCCAAAGCCCCGAGCGCCTCTACACAGAATGTTACGATGACAATCGACTTCAACACGCCCCCGAGAGATCCGATGCCGGGAAGGTCCAGAGTTTCTTTCAGCGCGAGCTCATGGCGTAGCTGCATCCGCCGCGCGGCCAGGAAAGGCAGTAGAGCGCCGAGCGTGACGATGCCGAGTCCGCCCACTTGAATGAGAATCATGAGCACGATCTCTCCGGGGAGGCTGAACGTCATGCCGGGGTCCACCGTCACCAATCCGGTGACGCAGACCGCCGAGGTGGACATGAAAAGGGCATCGATGAATGAGATTCCGCGGTCGGACTCGGTCATGACCGGAAGGGATAGGAGGACCGCGCCCACCAGGATCAACGTGGCGAAGCCCGTGACGGCCGTCTGGGCCGGCCGGAGTTCCAACGCTGCCCGCCATTCGGAGAATTTCCTCAGCCGGCTGGCGTAAATGCCCAAACTCAAAAGATAGAAGGCAACGTGATACCCGGGGGCGCGTATCGTCTCGAAGGACTCCACCAGGAAAAGCTCGCGCACGCGTTCCTCGACCAGCACAAGGACCAGCACCGTCATCAGGCTCCTGAGCCAATGCAGCTTGAAGTGCTTGACTCCCTCCAGCCGGATGAACCGAATCTGATCCATCGTGAAAGAAATGGTGATGGACGCCGCCACCGGAGTCCCCAGGAGGGCTGAAATCGTGCCGCCCACAAGGAAATCGACGGCGGCTCCGGCCGCGAGACCGATCGGGATTCCCCATCGAACGAAGTGGCCCAGCGAGAGGAACGAAGGAACGCGGTCTTCCGTCATGCGCCTCCCTTTCCACTGCGTTTCAAGGACGGTGATCGGAAGGCCATGAAATCAAGCACCGCCGACCATCCACGCGGAGCAGGATCCCGATTCCTTGGTCCGCTGGAGGGCCCTCCGGCAATCCTTCGCCGTTTCAAAGACGCCGAAGACGGTCGGCCCGCTCCCGCTCATCGCGGCATAGACGGCTCCCGTCTCCGTGAGAACACGTTTCAGCTCACGGACTTCCGGATGGAGTGCCACGGCCACCGGCTCAAGATCATTGCGGGCAAACCGGCGCCAGAACGTTCCATCGGAGAGTGACGCCGAAAGGGCCGTGAAGGTCGATCGAGGTCTGGAGGGACGACGCCCCGCCTGATTCCAAGACTCGTAGATATCGCGCGTGGAAATTCCGAAACCCGGAAAAACGATGAGGTAGCGGAAGGCATCGGCCGATTCGATCGGTTGGAGAATGTCTCCCCGCCCGGTGGCGAGGGCCGTGCCATGGGGGGAGATGAAGAAGGGAACGTCCGAGCCCAATGTCCCCGCGACTTCCATCAAGTCTTTGTCCGTCAGTCCGAGCGCAAGGGCGCGGTTGAGCAGGAGGAGCGTCTGAGCGGCATCGCTGCTACCGCCGCCCAGTCCCGCCGCCACGGGCACTTTCTTGCGAATGGTGATGCGCACGCCCATCGAGCTGTCCAGCCCTTTGAACAGCGCATCCGCCGCGCGAAAGGCAAGATTCCGCTCATCGGCGGGCACCCCCGGATCATCACAAAGGATGCGGATGCCCCTCACGTTCGTCACCGTCACCCCGATTTCATCCGCGAGCCCAATCTTCTGCATGACCGAATAGATGTTGTGATATCCGTCGTCCCGCTTTCCAAGAATGAGGAGGCTGAGATTCAGCTTGGCCGGCGCCGCCGCCTTGAACGTTCGCACCCGGGGATAGTAGCACAAATGGTTTGCAGGTCTGCCGATTCAGTATAATGTGCACCCACCTTGAAGAAGGAAGCGAAACAGAAAAAGACCGCCCTCATTCTATCCGGCGGTGGCGCCCGCGGCGCGTATGAAGCGGGAATCATCCGATTCATCCGTCAGAAGCTTCCACCCAGCGTGCAGGGACATGCGCGATTCGACATCATCTCCGGAACGAGCGTGGGGGCCATCCATGCTTGTTTCATGGCGGCCACCGCGGATGACCCGGAGAGCCAAGGCAAGCGGCTCGAAGACGTCTGGACCAGTTTCCGATTCGATTCGGTCTACTCGTTCGGAGTCGGCCAACTTTGGAGCGTTCTGAAATGGAATCTAGGGCGGAGTGCCCGCGAAACCCTCCAAAAAGGCCTCTTGCCCAGGCGCATGGGGGGATTTCTCAATACCAAACCGCTCGAACGGGTTGTGGTGAAAACGCTTCCTTGGAAAAACATCAGCAGGAATTTGAAATCCGGGGTCCTCACGGCCCTGAGCGTGTCGGCTACCGACCTTCAATCCGGACACACCGTCGTCTTTGTCGAAATGGCCGATCCGCTTCCCGCGTGGAGCATGAACCCTTATATGGAGGTCAAGACCTCGCGCATCACGCCCTCCCACGCTTTGGCCTCCGCGGCCATTCCCCTCCTTTTTCCCTCCGTGCTCATCGAAGGTCGGTACTACTGCGACGGCGGCCTTCGGCAGAACACGCCGCTGAGCCCCGCTCTCCGGCTCGGGGCGGACAAGGCGCTGATCATCGGCCTCCATCACCAGCCCACCAAACAGGAGAGTACGCGCGAGCGGCCCCTGAGAATCACCGACGTTCCAAACCATCCCGGCTATCTCCTCGGAAAAGTCCTGAACGCGTTCCTGCTCGATCACGTTGATTACGACATTTCCCGGCTCCAGCTTTTCAATGCCCTGCTTGAAGGCGGCGAGAAATCGTTCGGAAAGAAATTCTTCAAAATGATGGACCAGATCACGATCCCCGTCCGGGGCGCGCCCTTCAAAAGGGTGACGAATCTTCTCATCCGGCCATCCGACGACATCGGCTCCATCGCGGCCAAATACAGCAAACGCAAGCTCACGCCGGGGATGAAGGGGCTGCTGGATTGGACCCTTCGCAGAATGATGAAGCTTGGAACCGGCCGGCGGGAAGCCGACCTTCTCAGCTACCTGCTTTTCGACGGCGACTACGCCCGCGAACTCATGAACCTCGGCATGAAGGACGCAGAGAAGCGGAAGGACGAACTCATCGATTTTTTCATGGCGTAGGGAGGGGCCGGGATTTCCGCAGCCGGATATCCTTGCTTACCGTTGCTTCCTTCCGGATCTGGCGGGGTTCACACGATGGTCCGTCGCAGGCCCGGCCCCGACGCGATTGTACCATGCCACGGACGGTATGGCACCGCGCGGGAGGGCGGCCCACGATGGCCGTCCATCGACGCGGCGACGCGCCCGGAACCTTGGTCCAATCAGATGACTACTTCTTGCCCGCGGAGTCCGAAAGAAGCTTCAGGATCTTGTCCAGCTTCCGGTCTACCACTCCCAGGAAACCGATCGTCAGAGTGGCCACCACACCGATCATAGCGAGGGACGCCCCGCGCTCGTCAATGGTTCCCCGGATTTGAAGTAGAAGCACGCCAATGGAAAAGGCCGCGGACAGGATGGTAAAGCCCGCCCAAATCATGCCCGCATTCTATTCCCCGAATCCGCTGATGGCAAACGTCAAGACACGGGGTCATGGTTTGCAGAAAGTCGCTCCATGACGCTAGACTGCGACATCGATGGGTAAACCCCGAGAATCCTTGACCGTCGGATTGGTCCAGATGGACGCGCAAGACGACATGGTCGGAAATGTGCGCCAATGCGAGAGCTTCATCCTTGAAGGCCGGCGGCGAGGTGCGCAGATCGTCGCCTTCCCCGAGCACTGCCTCTACCTCGGCAAGGACAAGTCGGTCGGTCTGAATCTCCAAGGCACCGAACTTCGGTCGCTGCAACGGGCGGCCGCTCGCGCAAGGGTCCATGTTCTCATCGGCAGTTTTCGAGAGAAAATCCGGGGCGAGAAGCGGGTCTACAACACTTCCGTCCTGATCAACTCAAGGGGCGGCATAGCCGCGATCTACCGAAAGATCCATCTGTTCGAAAGCCATTTCCGGACCGGGCCGAGTGTCACCGAGTCCGACTCGGTAAAACCGGGCAAGGCCATGGTTACCGCCCGGATCGGGGGAGTGGGAATCGGCCTCTCCATTTGCTACGACCTGCGTTTCCCGGAACTCTACCGCAAACTCACTCTGAAAGGCTCCGAAATTCTGTGCGTTCCGGCGAATTTCAACGTCTTCACAGGGAAGGATCATTGGTTTCCACTCCTGCAAGCGCGCGCGATCGAGAATCAGGCTTTCGTGGTCGCCCCGGCGCAGATCGGTGCCAAACCGGATGGCTGGATCGCCTTCGGCCACGCCTGCGTCATCGATCCCTGGGGTCGAGTCCTTTTCGATGCCGGCAAGAAGTCCGGCGTCTTCCCCGTGAAACTCGACCTCGCCTACCTCGCCACCCTCCGCCGCGAGCTCCCCGCCCTCCGCAACATCCGGTTGATTTGAGCGGGGATGAGAGAGAAGGGACGGGTCCGTTCCGGCTCGTTGGAAAAACAAGCCATGCTTGGTATCATGCAGCAGGTATGACCAACGCTGCCCAGACGGCCCTGAAAATGCTGGAGTCCCTGCCGGAGGAGATACAGGATCGCGTGGTTCAGTCGCTCGCTGGGATCATCGAAGAGGCCCGCGACGAAGGTCGATGGGACGAAGCATTCGTGGAGAGATCGGACGGGCTTGCCGCCGCCGCTCGGCGGGCACATGAGGAAATTGCCGCTGGGAAATCGCGTCCCATGGAATATGACAAATTGTGACATCCCAGACTCTCCCCAGCTTCTGGGATTCGTATTCCACTCTCTCCGATAACACCAGGAAAGCCGCGCGCAAGGCATACCGCCTCTGGCGCGATAACCCCTTCCACCCATCGCTTCACTTCAAGTGCGTCCATCCGGTCGAGCGGGTGTGGTCCGTTCGAATCACCCTCGGATTCCGCGCCTTGGGCGTCTTCGACAAAGAAACAATCACGTGGTTCTGGATCGGGAGCCACGAGGAGTACCTGCGTCGATTCTGAACATCGCTCGATACTTGGAGCACCGCCTCCATCGGGCCGTCCCCGCCGCAAGCTCCCGGTCCCGCAATAGCCGATTGGTCTCCTGAACCACTCATCCGTCACCGATCTCCGGCGTCTTTTGAATCCAACGGAGGCATCGGGTATCCTGTTTCCGATGGATCTTCATGAACTTCTGCAAAGAAATCGCCGGGAAATCCTCGGCATTGCCGCCCGGCACGGCGCGCACAACGTACGGGTCTTCGGCTCCGTTGCGCGGGGGGACGCCGATGAGGCAAGTGACTTCGATTTCCTGGTGGATCTTGAACCGGGCAGGAGTCTCCTCGACCTGGGAGGCCTTCTGATGGACCTGCGGGAGCTGCTGGATCACGAAGTGGATGTCGTCACCGAGAAAGGCCTGCGGGAACGCATACGCACACGCGTGCTTCGCGATGCCAGGCCCCTATGAGAGATGAGCATGAGCGCCTTCGTGATATTCGAGAGGCCATTGAACGGATACAGAAGTACGCCGACAAAGGTCGGGCATCCTTCGAAGGCGACGAGCTGATTCAGAACTGGGTCGTACACCACCTACAGATCATCGGCGAGGCCTGCCGGGCGTTCTCCCCGAAGTTCAGAGATGAACATCCCGAAATACCCTGGTCGAAAATCATCGGAATGCGGAACATCCTGGTCCATGACTACTTCGGGGTGGACGTGGATCGCGTGTGGGCCGTTGTCGAGCGCGACTTGCCGGAACTCATGCTCTTGCTCGAAGCGATCTTGAAAGAATAGAACCCTCACCGCCCCGGAATCCGCGCGAATGTAGCCCCCGATCAAGGCCGGGCAAGCGCCTTCAGAAGTGCCATGAAGGCGGCCCTTTGAGACGGCCGCCGAACTCGGCGAAAGAGCCTGATCCACCGCCATTCGGCTTCCGTCAGCAAGGTTTCAGCCCGCCCGCGTACCTTTCTTGCTGCCGGTTGCAAGTCCGCTGAAACACCTGCCCCCAGAAAGTAACCCGGCCCCACGTCCATGATCGTCGCCAATTGAGTCAGTCGCTCGACGGAAAAACTACTGACTCCCTTCTCATACTTCTGCACCTGCTGATAGCTGATCCCAAGCCTCTCCGCCACAGCCTCCTGTGACAATCCCAGCGCCCGCCGCCTGTTCCGCATTCTCTCACCAAGGTGCTTTCGCAACCGCAAGTTGTGTTCCCGCACGGCCATATCGGTGTAAGCCTACCCCGGCGGTTCATCCGCACCACCACTTAATGGTTGCGTTATTATGCTTGACAAATGCAACCTGTAGTTGTATTCGAGCCGCGTAACGCGATGGACACGATCGATCGGCCGGCGGGACAACGGCCTCGCCCATTCGCGCCAAAGTCACGAAGGAGGACACCCATGAAAACCGTTCGCTCCGTTTGTTGGGCCGTGTTGTTCGTGGTCGCGGGCTGTTCGGCAGAGGATGAAGAGACGGGGAAAGCCGGCGACACATCATCAAGCAGCACTTCAACTTCGTCCTCGACGACAACGTCGACTTCCAGCGCGGCCTCATCGCCGAAATACACCGTTACCGATCTGAAATGGGAAGAGGACCCCACACTTCACTACGTCAATGTATCGGGCGCGGTGACTCGTGATTCAGAGGCGGGAACGGGCACAAAAGCGACCGTCAACTACTATTCGGATGATTATGTGACGGTCATCGATTCGGTCAAACAGACGCTTGGGGCGGGCATCACGGCAAAGGGGGGCCGAGAAAGGATCAAGGTTTCAAGCTTGAAGGTCTACGTGTTTCCAGCCACCGGCGGGTTCTTCAAGGTTTGTGTGGATTTCTCTTCGGAGAATTCCAACTACGCCACCCCGACCAAGGTGGGATGTTTCAATCCCAAGTACACAGTGAGCAATCTCGCCTTGACCAAGGATTCCCTCAACTACGCCGTCGTCACGGGGACGGTCGTTCGCGACTCGGACCACGGCTCTGCAACCCAGGCCACAGTCCGATATTACTCCGACGATTACACCACTCTGATTGACTCGGCCGATGAGGAGATCGGCGAGGACGTCAAGACCCAGGGCGGGCAGCAGGTCATGAAGATATCCAGCTTGAAGGTCTATCTCCTCCCTAGCAGCGGCGGCTTTGCGAAAGTGTGCGCGGACTTTTCGGCCAAGAATTCGAACTACACCTCACCGACGCAACTCGGCTGCCTGACCGGATCCAAATAGGCCACGGGCGTCCCGTGGATCCGATCTGAGCCGTCAGGCCAGTGGCAGGATGGCGGCGCGGAGGTCAGCCGCCGGATCAAACGGCGGGCGGTAGCAGTGGAGGTACTTGCCGGCGGCGTATTTGAAGAACTTCCCGCGCGTACCCCGGCGCAGAAGAATTTCCATACCCTTGGGAAAAACGTTCACCACCTGCTGAATCCAAAGAACCTGGCGTAGCCGGCGCGTCTGGGCCTCGACCAGCCCCACGTAGTCTCGCTTCACCTCGTCGAGTGAACGCCGGCCCTCGATCCACTCCTGGATCATCCAGCCGAGAAACGTGGCGAAGTACATGGAGGGTCGAATCCCCTCGCCCGTCAGCGGGAAACAGTGCCCCGCCGAGTCGCCCATGTAGAAAACGGCCCCCTGAACCACGGGACTCGCGGGCACTGCCGGCACGGCCCCGCCGTGCAACTTGCCCATCTTCAATCCCTTCTTCTCCAGCCATGCGCCGAGAATCTCCTTGAGATTGTGCTCGCCGTAGTACTTGATCACACCGAATCGCGTGGTCTCGCCGCACGGGAAAGCCCACGCATATCCGTAGCCGTTCCGGATGAAGGCATCGTCAAAGTGGAACTGAAAATCCGGCGTACGGTCCGGAATCTCCGTTTCAATTCCCACTCCCTTGAGCGCCGGCGGGGAATCGCGACCCACCGCATTCCAACCGGAGGCATTGAGAATCACATCGGCCTCGAATGATCCCTGCTCCGTTCGGATGGTGTTGCCGTCGATGCGGGTGACTTTCGTCTGCACGAAATCTACATGAGGCCGCCGCGTGCCTTCCTCACAGAATGTCTTGTAGTTGATCGTGCAAAACGGCTCCTCGATGTCGATCGGCACCTCATAGCCGTTCATCACACATCGGAAACGAGGACATGCGAATAGAATGGAGGAGCCAAGTCCGACGTAATCCACCCATGACTGAGGCAGACCACAGGCCGACGACTGGAAGGCCCCCGGCTGGGCGCGATCGAGGACCAGCACTTGTTCTTTGAGTTGCCGGATCGCGGCGACGCCGGCAAAGCTCGCTCCGATGACGGCCACACGATAGCGCATGGGGGGACATCGTAGAGGCTAACACGGAAAGAGACAAACCATGGAGAGCCTGCAGCGTCGTCCCCGTGAAAACGGGGACCCAGATTCTGGATTCCCGCATCCGCGGGAATGACGGGATAGGGCCAATGGAATTGGGTGTGTACCCCGGTGTAGACTATCGCCGATGTCCAAGCGATTCGACGATTCGAGCAGGTACAAATTCTGCCTGATGTGCGGATCTCCCTTCGAGCGAAAGATCCTCAAGGACGGCGACCCGGCCCGTCTCGTTTGCACGCGATGCGACTACACGTATTTCGTCGATCCCAAGATCGCCTCCGTGGCGGTTTTTCAATCGAACGGCGGCATTGTCATGGCGCGACGCGGGATCGAGCCTTCCTTGGGCAAGTGGGTCTGCCCCGGCGGCTTCGTCGAGCGCGGGGAGTCCCCGGCGCAAACCTGCGTTCGGGAGACCCAGGAGGAAGCGGGCGTCACGATCGAGGTCACCGATCTTGTAAACGTGTATTCCTATCCAGAGAGCATCGTGATCGTCGTCGTTTACGCCGCCAAAATCCTGAAGGGAATTCCCGCGGCAGGCGACGAAACATTGGAAGTGGGGATCTTCTCGCCAGACAAGATCCCATGGCCGGACCTCGCCTTCCCGAGCACGCGGGATTCGCTGAGGGATTATCTCCGTCATCCTTCCCGCTCCTGCTTCGACGGCGCTCAGCACGAGCAGGAGAAACCGCTCACCCTGAGCCTGTCGAAGGGTGAGCGCAACATGAAGTGCTAGAGGAATCTCAATCATGTTTGAAGCGCTGACCGACCGGTTCGACCGACTCTTCCGAAAATTCGCGGACCGGAAAACCCTCTCCGAAAAGGAAGTCCGGCAATTCCTCGATGAACTGCGCGGCGTCCTCCTCGCGGGCGACGTCCATCTCGACGTGGTCAAGAAGGTCGTCGAGGACCTGGGCAAGTCGGCCCTCGATCAGGCGAAAATCGCCGGCGTCACGGCCACGGAACAACTCCTTTCCCTCGTCGGCCGGCATCTGGTCGATCTTCTCGGAGGGCAGGCTCGAAAAATCTCTTTCTTACCGGAGGAACCGAAGGTCGTCATGCTGGTCGGACTCCAAGGCACCGGCAAGACCACCACCGCGGCCAAGCTCGCCCGGCTCTCACAGCGGCAGGGCTGCAAGCCGATCCTCGTGGCGCTGGACTGGAAACGGCCCGCCGCCATCGAGCAGTTGGAGGTCCTCGGACGACGTTTGGGCGTCCCCGTCTTCCGTCCGGCCGAGAAGCATCGACACCTAGAAGACGCCGTGCGCGATGCCCTCGCGCTTGCCCGCGAACAAGCACTCACCCCCGTCATTCTGGACACCGCGGGCCGCCTGCACGTGGACCAGGAGCTGATGGATGAACTGAAACGGATCCGGGAGATCGCCCAGCCCGCGGAAATTCTTTTCGTAGCGGACGGCGCCGTCGGACAGGACGCGGCCGTGCAGGCCCGCACCTTCCACGAATCCATCGGCATCACGGGTGTCATCCTCACCAAGCTGGACGGTGACGCGCGCGCAGGCGCGGCCCTTTCCATCTCCTCGGTGACCGGAAAGCCCATCGTGTGGACCGGCGTGGGCGAGGAACTCGACGCCCTCGAAGAGTTCCACCCGGAACGGATGGCTTCGCGCATCCTCGGCTACGGCGACCTCCAGACGCTGTTCGAAAAAGTTCAGGAGCGCGTGAGCGCCGAGAAGGAGGCGCGATTCAAGGACATGATGGCTTCCGGCCGATTTACGCTGGACGATTTCCGGGAGCAGATCCAGCAGGTCACGTCTTTCGGGCCGCTCGAAAGTGTGCTAAAACTCATCCCTGGAGTCGGCAAGATGCTCCGAGGAGGAGCCGACATGTCCAAGGCCGAGAAGGACCTCAAGCGGACACTGGCCGTGATAGACTCCATGACCCGAAAGGAGCGCGCCCAGCCTGTTCTCTTGGACGGACGGCGCAGACGCCGCATCGCCAAGGGAAGCGGGACGAAGGTGGAGGACGTCAATCGGGTATTGAATCAGTACGGCATGTTCAAGAAGATGTTTCTCGACATGTCGAAACGCGGGCCCGCGGCCTTCGAGCAGGACGATATGATGAAAGCGCTCGGAAGCCGGATGGGCATGAGAATGTGAGGATGTGATGTCAGTTGCAATTCGGATGAGACGCATCGGCCGCAGAGGAATCCCGAAGTATCGGATCGTGGCGACGCCCACCCGCTCGAAGCGAGACGGCCGCTACCTGGAAAACCTCGGCACGTTCAACCCCAAAGACAAGAAGGGGGGACTCCTTCTGAGGATGGACGCGTACGAGAAGTGGATTCAGAAGGGCGCCGTGCCGTCCGTCCTGCTCAAGAAGCTCTATACTCAGCTGAAGAAACAGCAAGCCGCAACCGCAGCGTAAACTCGGACCTCCGGGGACCTCCAGGAGGGAGGAAGTGCCGCAAGAGGGCAAGAGCACGGAGCGGCCGAGCGGCGGGGCGGACCATTCGGATCGAGATGGAGGTGGATATGGCGGAATCCCCATTGAAGAGCCTGGTTGAAGCGATGACGAAACTCATCGTGGATTATCCTGATAAAGTCGAAATCAAGGAGATCGAAGGAGAGCAAACGTCCGTCATCGAACTTCGGGTGGCCAAGGAAGACCTTGGGAAGGTCATCGGGAAGGAAGGCCGGACCGCTCACGCGATGCGGACGATCCTGGGAGCGGCGTCGAGCCGGGTCAACAAAAGGTCCATCCTGCAAATCTTGGAATAGCCCGGCCCCTCACCCCGTCCCTCTCCCTTGCGGGGAGAGAGTGACCGGAGGTCGGGTGAGGGTTGGCTCCTCTCCCATGCGTTTCGACATCCTCACCCTCTTCCCCGGCATGTTCGAGTCCTATCTCCGGGAGAGCATCCTGAAGCGCGCGCAGGATGGGGGAAAGATCGAGATCGGCATTTGGAACATTCGCGACTATTCGACCGACAAGCACCACACAACAGACGATTCCCCCTTCGGCGGCGGGGCGGGAATGGTGCTGAAACCCGAACCGATCGCAGATGCGCTGGAAGCCGTGCGCCGGAACACGGGAGCCGGACGGACCATCCTGCTGAGCCCGCGCGGATGCCTTTTCACCCAGGAGATCGCCCGGAGGCTCGCCTCAAATTCGCACCTCATCCTCCTGTGCGGCCGGTATGAGGGAGTGGACGAAAGAGTTTCCACCTCACTGGTCGATGAGGAGATTTCCATCGGAGACTACGTACTGAGCGGCGGCGAATTGGCGGCTCTCGTGGTGCTCGAAAGCGTTGCGCGACTATTGCCCGGCGTCCTGGGTGCGGCCGACGGACCCTTGCACGATTCCTTCACGGAGGGGCTCCTGGAACATCCCCAATACACCCGGCCACGCGAGTTCGGAGGCCACAGCGTACCGGACGTTCTCCTGGACGGCGATCACAAGAAAATCGAGGCCTGGCGCCGTCAGCAAAGCCTGATCGCCACCGCCCGAACCCGGCCCGATCTTCTGCCCCACGCCCATCTGACCGATGAGGATGTTGCATTCTTGCGAGAACAAGGGTATGAAGTACTCCCTCGGAAGAAAGGATGACGGTGACCGACCATGAAAGCTATCCAACTCGCGGAACAGGCCCATTTGAAGGTCCGCGGAACGGCCTTCCGTGTGGGCGATGCCGTCAGCATTCATTTTCGAATCCGCGAAGGTGACAAGGAAAGGATTCAGCAGTTCCAGGGCGTCGTCACGCGCAAGCGCGGCTCTGGAATGGGGCAGACCTTCACCGTTCGCAAAGTCTCCTTCGGCGTAGGCGTCGAACGGACTTTCCCCTTTCACTCTCCCCTCATCGAGAAAATCGATCTCGTCAGCCGCGCGAAGGTTCGCCGCTCGCGCCTCTACTACCTCCGCAAACTCAAGGGGCGGAAGGCGCGGCTGAAGGAATCCGTTCTCCAGATGGCCGTGGCCGAAAAGCCGCCCGTGACCACCGAGGAGATCCAGGCCGAAGTCGCCGCCGCCGAGGCCGCGGTTCCCTCCTCCGAAGGAAAAGCCTAGCTCCTACTCCTTGGCGTTCTTCCGCCGCCTCCGGGTCCTATCAAAGAAGGATGTCGGCGACGAAGGCGAGACCCTGGCCGTCCGATTCCTCAAGCAGAATGGCTATCGCATCCTGGTTCGAAACTACCGATGCGCCCTCGGTGAGATCGACATCGTCGCCCTCCACGACAAAACGATTTCCTTCGTAGAAGTGAAATCGCGCCGATCCGCCCGGTTCGGGCCGGCGGCCGCGGCCGTGACGCCCCGGAAACAGGGGCAAATCATCAAGGCGGCGCAAGCCTACCTCGCGTCCGGAAAATGGGATGGATTCGATTTCAGGTTTGACGTGGTGGCCATCGATTGGCAGAATGACCGCCCGATGATCCAACACATCGCGGGGGCCTTCGAGACCCCATGACCGAAGAGAAAAAAGGAAATCTTTTCACCCTCCTCACCTCCTTCAAGAAGGAGGCCCCCAAGCTCCTGAACAAGGCGATGGAGAATCCGAAGGAGGCCCTGGCCGCCGTCGGGATCGGCCTCGCCGCGATCTTCATTCTGAGCAATTTCGATGTGAAGAAGAACCTTCAGATCATCGACTGGGACATCGTCCGCGTCAGCTTCTCAACGGTCATCCTGATTTCCTTCGCCGCGGGTGCGCTGGCGGCGTGGTATTTTCTTCGGAAGAAATCGTAGTAAGTTGTCAATGCTCAATTATCAATGGGTTGTTCAAGCACTGAACATTGATAACTGACCACTGAGCATTTCCTACTGAAACGCCTGCGCCCCCTCCGGCACGTATCGTTCCGGGTGTTCGACTCGATCTTTCAGGGCCTGAACGAAACGCACGGCCATGGCGGTAAGCACGCCCATCTCCACTTCGGGGTGAGTCCTCAGCAAAAGCCTCACGCCAAATCCCAGCGTGCGCAGGTCTGCATGGAAGCGATAGAAGGCGGCGGTGTGCTTCTGCGTCCCGGCGCCCGACACCGAGTCCGAAAGCGGCACAAGATTCCAACCGCCCCGCGATCCGGCGAAATCTCCACGAAGATACGTCCAGTCGAGGCTCCATTTGTCCCGATCCAGGATAACTTCATCGGTGGTATCGACACCAACGGAGAGAACTGAAAACTTGATCTTCATCCGGAAGTTGACGATGGACTTGTTGCCGTCTTTCTTGAGCACCCGGACTTCTTCGGTGTGGGGGGCGAACTTTTCGTAGTCGTCCAGATTGTTGAGCACCTCCCAGATCGCTTCGGGAGGCGCGTGGATGATCGTGCCGGCCAGGGTCCAGGTGATATTCCCGAATTCGTCCTGCTCAAGACTAAGGAGCGGGCCTTTTCGGAGTAGAGTGTCGATTGTGGCATGGTCCACAGGTTCGAGCGTGAAGGCCCGGCCCGCCGCAGGCATGGCCAGGAACAGAAGCAGAATGAAGCCCACCCATCCCATGGGCCTCAAGTGTAGCACAGCTATTCTTCCTCCGCTCCCTTGGCGGGTTTCTGCCAGAATTGCACCAGGATGCCGAACGCGGATTTGGGGTGAATGAAGGCGGTCTTCCAGCCGCCCATCTCCCACCGGTCCACCACCCGGATGCCGTCCTTTTCCAATCGCGACACAACCGCATCGAGGTCGTCCACGTACAGCGTGATGTGATGAAATCCCGTGCCCCTTTTCTCGATGTATTTCTTCACGAAGCTTTCGTGCCCCCCGTCCTCGAGAAGCTCAATTTTGAAATCACCGATCTTCAGATTGGCGAAGTTGAACCGCCCGTCGTACCCCGGCGTGCGGCTCGTGCCCACTTTGGCCTCCAGGTACTTCGTGAAGAACTCGACGGCCTTCTCGATGTCCTCGACGGCAAATGCAATGTGATCGACTTTCATCTCATGAGCCCCCATTCAGGAAGGCGAACGAGGCAACTCGGCGGCGCCGGGAAGGAGGTCGGCAAAGACGAAGCCATCGCGTTCGACCACTTCACCGGATCGAATGGAAACCGGCTCCCTGAACATTGGGCCGGCGTAGGCGAAGGAGTGGAATTCCCCTTTCTCGCCGCAGGGATCGACGCCGGCGGGGAAATCTGAAAGGAGCGCGGAGTCGAATTCGCGCCCGGCGAAGGCGGCCGAAAGGACTTTCGGATCAATGCACGTCAGCCGCGCGCGAAGCCCGCCGGAAATCATGTCCCGCGCGAGCCGATCGGTGGGAATCTGCCAGAGTGGGAAAACCGGCTGAAGCCCGGTCCCGGCCAGTTGCTCCTCGCGATAGCGGCGCACGTCCTCCAGGAAGAGGTCCCCGAAGGCCACGCCCTCGATTCCCTCGCGCACGGCCCTTTCGCATGCCGTTCTCATCCTGCTTTCGTATTCCTCGTTGGGGCACGGCCAGGGGAGCGGAACGGGCCAGAGGGGTAGGCCCGCGGAGGCGGCCTGCGCTTCCAAAAGCTCGCGACGAACCGCGTGCATCGCGACTCGGTCGAACGCCTCGTTGACCGTCGTCAGCAGGCCGGCGATTTGGAATTCACCCGACTGCCGCAAAACGTGGAGGGTCCACGCGCTGTCTTTTCCGCTGCTCCAGGAGAGAAGAATCTTTCTTGCCATCGACGGTTTTGACGATTCAGCTCGCAGCGTGTACAAGGGTCCGATCCATGGCGAACGAAATCGGGTATTGGGCCAGCGTCATTTTGCCGTTCTTCAATCTACCGCTCATCTGGCACCTGGTCCGGCGCAAAAGCTCGCAGGACATCAGCCTGACGTGGGCCGGGGGCGTGTGGGCGTGCATCGTCCTCATGACGCCGAGAGCGATTTCCTCACCGGATGCGGCCTTCCGGGTTTTCGGTTGGCTCAACATCGTCCTTTTCTCGGTGGTGGCTGGCCTGGTGTTCTGGCTTCGAGTCCGGAACCCCGCGAAGCCGCCTTCTAGCTGAGAAGCGGAATCAGCCGGTCGAGAGCCTCGCGAACGCGTTCGGCCTCGCCCTTCTTCAGCCGGCCGAGCGCGGCAAACGATTCCATTCCGTCCTTCTTCCGAACGATCCGCGTGAATCCGATCTTTTTCTCGCCACCGTTGTAGCTGTAGACGCCCGCCCGGATCCGCGCGCCGTCCACATCGATCATTTCTTCGTTGATCGCCTTATCTTTTTCAGGTTCGTATGCCATGAAAACCTCCTGCGCCTTCCGCGCCTTTGTGTCTCCCACACTTGAAGCCTGCTTGGGGCTTCCAACGATATTGCAGGGTAGCCGCAGGCTTCAGCCTGCGACAAAGAACGCGGCCTAAAGGCCGCGGCTACCAAGTTCCAATCACCAAAGGGTCTTTGCGGCGCAATCCTAGCCCCAACACGCGACTTTTCGCAAGGAAGGTCAGGCGGCGAAGGTCTCGACTCGGTCGCGGCCGTTCCGTTTGGCCAGATACAGCGCCTGATCCGCCTGCTGAATCAGTTCGGCCTTGTCCCGCGGCCGGCCCGAGGCGATGGAACTGACCCCGGCGCTCGCGCGCACTTCCACCGGGAGCCCTTCCCGTAGGAATCGAGTCCCCTTGATCCCTTCGCGGAGCCGTTCCGCCATTTTCACCGCGCCTTCGAGATCGGTTTCCGGGAGGACAAGGATGAATTCCTCTCCCCCGTAACGGCCGGAGATGTCCGCCTGACGGCAAAGCTGTCGGATGTTCCAACCGACCGAGACCAGCACTTTGTCGCCAAAGAGGTGGCCGTACTTGTCGTTGATGAGCTTGAAATGATCCAGATCCACCATGACTACCGAAAGATCGCGATTGTATCGCGCGGCGGTGTTGAACAAGGCGTCCATCTCAAGCTGAAACGTCGCGTGGTTCAGGAGTCCGGTGAGTGAGTCCCTACGGGATAATTCCTGGGCGCGCTCGTGCATGAGGATGTTGTTGACGACGAGCGCGAGCTGGTCGCTCATCCGCGAGACGTTTAGTTGGTCCATGGGATCGAAAGATCCGTCCTGGAGGTCATTGAGATTCAGCACCCCGATGGCGGACCCTTGTTCCAGGAGCAGCGGGTAGGAAGCGGCGAATGATTGGGTGTACTTCACCTCTTCGGAGCCGGTGGGGAAATCGAGTTTCGAGTAGTCCGACACGATGACCGGGAGGCCGGATTTGACGGCCTGTGACATCATCCCCGGCCGTTCAACGTCCACATACTGATCGAGCGGAGGCGACGGGTGGTTGTCCGCCCAGTGTTCAAGAATCTCGCCTTGCGTGGTCAAGACATAGAGCGAGAAGAGATTCACTCCGAGGAGCGCCGGGAGATCGGCCTTGAGCGTTTCGGATAGCTTGGAACGGTCGAGGACCGTCACATGCCGGCTGAATTCCGCAAATTGCCGGGCCCGTTCGAGGTTGGCCTTCAGTTGTTCGGTCAGATCCCTTGCCCGAAGGTGGGCCCGGACCCGGGCGATGAGCTCTTTCGGCTCAACGGGCTTGGTGAGGAAATCATCTGCGCCGGCGTCCAACCCCTGCACTTTGGTCGGCAGATCCTCGCTGCCGGAGAGGATGAGAATCGGGATATCGCCGTGAGCCGGGTCCACCCGCATCCGGGAGAGAACGTCGAATCCGGTGAGGCCCGGCATCCGGAGGTCAAGTAGAACCATGTGCGGCGGGTCCTTCTTAAACTTGGCCATCGCCTCGGCGCCGTCGGAGGCCGAGTCGACGGTGTATCCTTTCGATCTCAGCACCTCCCCAAGCACGTCAAGGTTGGTAGCGTTGTCATCCACCACCAGGATCTTGGCGCTCATGCCGCCGCCTTTGCGTTCAGCGCGCGCCGCACGGCGGCCAGTACTTCTTTCGGTTCACAGGGCTTGGTCAGGAAATCGGCGCAGCCGGCGCGCAGGGCTTTCTCGCGATCCGCCACGTAGGCGTGCGCGGTGATCCCGATGACCGGGGTCGATCGCATTTCGGGATTCAGGTGAATTCGGCGGGCGGCCTCCCATCCGTCGATGACCGGGAGGGAATAATCCATCAGGATTACGTCCGGGCGATGGGCGAGCGCCGTCTCGACTCCTCGCGCGCCGTCCTCCGCCACCACAACTTCGAATCCACTCGCCTCGAGCAAGGTCGTCCAGATGTCGCGCGTGTCGGGATTGTCTTCCACCACGAGCACCTTGGCCATCATGCGGAAACCCCTCCGAATTCCCTTGGAAACGCCATGGAAAATGTGGACCCCGTTCCCACCCGGCTGTGCACGGTGAGCTGGCCCCCGACAAGTCCCATCAGCTTCCGGCTGATGGCGAGGCCGAGACCCGTTCCCCCGTACGCGCGCGTCGCCGTCGAGTCGACCTGTCGGAACTCCTCGAAAACGAGATGTTGGTCATCCTCCCGGATGCCGATCCCCGTGTCCGACACATGGATTTGAACCCACTCCTCCCGGAGTCCGTCCGGGGTGAAGAGCCGGGTGGTGATTCGAACCTCTCCCTGGGCCGTGAATTTGATCGCGTTGGAGAGGAGATTGTAGAGCACCTGCTGGAGTTTCCCCCGATCGGACCGGACGTGCAAATCGCCCGGGACTTCGTCGGTCTTGAGGGACAAACTCTTGGCCTCGGCCAGCGGCATGAAGGTGGTGAGGGCGCTCGCGTAGAGATCCTTCAGGGGGACGGTTTCAATCTTAACCGGCATTTTTCCCGCCTCTACGCGAGAGAGATCCAAAACGTCACTGATGAGCCTGAGAAGGTTCTGGCTGCTGTGAGTGATTTTCTGCAAGGCCTCCTTCTGCTTGTCGGACACGGAGCCGTACACTTCGTCGCGGAGGAGCGCGGTGTAGCCCACGATGGAGTTGAGCGGGGTGCGGATCTCGTGGGACATGTTGGCCAGAAACTCTGATTTTAGACGGTTGGCCCGCCGCAGGTCTGCCACCATCTGTTCGGCCTGTACCTCGCGAACCTTGGCCTGCGCTTCAAACTTGCGGCGTTGGCCCTCGACCTCCGTGGCCATCGAGGCAAGGGACTGCGCGGCGGCCTTCCACCCCCCCCGGCTCATGCGCGGTACGTGGGAAGGCACGGCGCCATGCGAGATTCCAGCCGCGAAGCCGGTCAGCCTCCGAAGCGGGATTCGGACACCGGCGTTGATTTCGAACAAACCCCAAGCGCACAGGATCAGCGCCAACACGCCGGCACCGGCTAGCTGGAGCCGGAATCGCCTCCGGGATTCCTGCTCCGACCATCGGATCGCGCCCTGCTCTGAATCGATCAGCCGCCGGAGCCGGCGCACTGCATCGGCATGAAGCGCTGGATCGCCCGAAGCCGCTGGAGACCGGAGCGCCTCGATACCCTCCGCCCACTGTGCGCGGAGTGCCTTCGAGAGCAGCCCCGATGTTCCAAGGGACCGAAGCCGTTCCAATGCCTGCCTGGCCGGCTCGGAGTCGACCTCACGAATGGACGCAAACTCCGCCAATTCCACGGCGGCCGCAATCAGAGCTTCGGCCGTCGCCTCGGCAGGATCGCGGTCTCGGACCAGAGATAGCCACGCCACACCCGTGAGCGCCAGGCACAACATGGCGGCGAGAACCACCACGGCCGCCAGTCGGGTCATCCGCCTTTCCTCACTGCACGGACGAGCGGATTCCGAGCTTCTTCATCTTATAGATCAGCGTGGTGCGATCGATTCCCAGCGTTTCCGCCGTTCGCGACTGATTGTGCGCATTTGCCGAGAGGGCCTCGACAATGATTTGTCGTTCCGCATTCTCCAGAGTGCTCTTCAATCTGGCATTCGACGAGCCGGTTCCGCCGGCGTGAAGTCCCAGTTCAAGCGGGAGATGTCGCTCCTCCACGGTCTCACCCTCGTGCATGGACACGATCCGTTCGACAACGTGTTCCAACTCGCGCACGTTCCCCGGCCAGGAGTAAGCCGAGAGACTTCTCGCGGCTTCCGGACTGAGCGACGAAAACTTCTTGCCGTATCGGGAGGCGAAACGCGCCAGAAAGGCTTTCGCCAGCACGGGAATATCCTCCTGCCTCTCGCGGAGAGGCGGTACGTGGATGGGCACGGTGTGGAGCCGATAGTAGAGATCTGTTCGAAATTGCCCGCCATCCATCGCCTTCTGGAGATCCATGTTCGTGGCGGAAATGACGCGAACGTCCACCGGAATCATCCTCTCGCCGCCGATCCGTTCGATCTCCCGCTCTTGCAGAACCCGGAGGAGACGGACCTGCACCTGCGGCGACATGGTGCCGATCTCGTCGAAGAACAGTGTCCCGTTGTCCGCCAGCTCGAATTTTCCAAGCCGGCGATTCATCGCTCCTGTAAAGGCGCCTTTCTCGTGGCCGAAGAGGTCGCTTTCAAGGAGGTTGTCCGGCACAGCGGCGAGATGAACGGCCACGAATGGACGTTCCGCCCGCCGACTGAGTCGATGCACGGCTCGGGCGACAAGTTCCTTTCCCACGCCTGTTTCGCCTGTAATGAGAACGGCCGTATCGGTCGGGGCCACTTCTTTCACGGCGCGCATCACCGACTGCATCGCGGAAGATTCGAACAGGATCTGGTGCGGGTGTTGCTCCTCCGCCGCTTTGCGATACGCCATCGATTCGCGATTCATTCGCCGCTTCTCCAAGGCTTTCCGTCCGGTCAGTCGGAGCCGTGTGAGTTGCTCGTCATCGATGGGTTTCTGCACGTAATCGAACGCGCCGCGCTTGCCCGCGTCGAAGGCGTTCTCCGGCTCGTACCCCGCGGTGATCACGATGACCTCGATCGTCGAATCGATGTCCTTGATTTTGGGGAGAAGTCCGAGGCCCGCGTTGCTCTGATCCCCAAGGCAAAGATCGAGGAGCACGAGATCGATGGATTTCTGCACGAGGAGTTCCAGCGCGCCGGCCGCGCTCGATGCCGTTGACACCTCGTATTCATCTTTCAGCTTATGGGCGAGGTAGTCGGTGACCGCGGGATCATCGTCCACTACCAACACCTGCGGTCGTCGAGCCATCACGATTGAAGCGCCGGGGCCCTGTTCGCACTCCCCTGCGCCTATTCCTCCTGACCCAATCCTACAGTCCTTGTTGGAAAATTCAACAAACTTCTGAAGATTGTGGGGAGCGCCAACGAGGAAACGATCTTTGCCATTGACACGCTGCATAACCCTTCATAACTTCTTTGTTATTCACTCAGTGATTCAGATCACATCTTGGCAATCTCCTTGCGTTTGCAATTTTCAATGCTTCCCGAAGTGACTTTGGACTCTCTGACTCGCGCAACTTTCATTAGCGCCATTCTCGCCGCCATCCTGCTGTTGAATCTGAGTTCGTGCACCCGAAAGGGCGGTCGCTTGCTCCGAACCCCGCGGACGACATCTTCTCCAAATGAAGGGAAGGCCTCCGAATCTCCCGCTGATGCCACCATCACCGGCGAAATATCGCCTGCATCCGCAAGGATTCTCGGCCGAGTCGTTTCCGAATCCGGCGAACCGGTTCCCGGCGCAAAGGTGAAGGTCATGCGGTTTGGTGATTCCAGCCTTTCGCGCGAGACGATGGCGGACGGCAATGGAGTTTTCTCCTTCGACTGGGATCAACTCGAAACCGTGGCGGTGTCTTCCACGGCTGAAGGATTCGCCACTCAAAGCACGATTGTCGATCTTGTCGAGCAGAGCACGAGCTTGTCTCTCACGCTTCCCGCGATCCACTTTGTGAAGGACTACGAAATCAAGGCCGACACCCCGGAACTCAAGATCGACCTTCCCGACAACTCAGTCTCCATCGAGATTCCCGACCCGGCCCGAGCACTGGGAACGACCGGTCCGATTCGAGTGGAAGTCTCCTCACCTTCTTCAGGCGGCGCCGATGTGCCCATGCCCGGCGGATTCATGGCGATTCTGTCCCGCACCCCTTCCCCCTCCCCCTCGACGGGGGAGGGTCAGGGTGGGGGTGAAAACGTGCGAAAGCAGGCTGTTCGCCGTTCGGGGCCCGGACCAGAGGAGATTGTTCAGCTCGCCTCGGTCGCCTATGCGGACATTACCCTCCGTGATTCCGCCGGAAACGAGATTCATGAGCTGAACTCACCCGCCAAGGTAAGAATGAAAATCACGCCTGGCACGCTGAATCCCGCCACCAACGCGCCGTTCAAGATCGGCGATACGGTCCCCATGTGGTACATCGATCCCGACGCTGGCACATGGGTCCCGGAAATCGATGAGAAGGGTGAGCAGACCGTCGGGACCGTCCTGGGAGCCGATACCGGTCTACAGGCAGAGTTCATGGCGAAACATTTTACGTGGTGGAATTTGGACCAGCCCATTTCCACACGGCATTGTTTGCGCGGAAGGGTAATCGACCCATGCAATCTGCCCGTTACCAATGTGAGCGTCTGTGCCAACGGAGTGAGTTTCCAGGGGGCAAGTTGTCGCGGTGCGACCAAGTTCGTCTACAAGCGAGAAGATGGGCTGGGACAGGAAGGATTATTTTGCTTGGACATCCTGAAGGGTAGCACAGTCGATCTCCAAGTCGGTCGGGGCGGGATCTACAAGGGAAGATTCGATCTCGATGAAGTCCTTTGGCAGAAACAGCTCTCCGTATCGGGTACGGAGGCCACATGCGGCCAATCACCACTCGCATGCACGGACCTCGGGGACGTGGTGGTGCTCCGCTCTCTACGCCGAGTAGTAGGCCGAATTGTCAACAAGGGGGGGGAGATGGTGGGCCACGCCCTGGTTAGTGTGAATGGGAGGGTTTTTGAGGCGGCGGGCGACGGTCATTTCGAACTCAGAAGTGAGCCAACCGAGAACCTCACGATTTCTTTCACCCACCCCAAGGGCGCAAAGTTCGGCCAGACTACGCGCGGGGCGAACATTCCCGGAGTGACCCCCGAGCCGGGCAAGTGCGAACAGCTCCCCCCGATCGATCTTGGAGACATTCCCATGAACACGGAAACAGGATGTCTGCGAGGGAAAGTCGTGGACGAAACGGGGAACGTGGTCCAAAATGCCAATCTCGCCTTGGGCGGAAGTTTCGTCCAAAGCGACCGAGGCGGGAACTACTGCCTGGAGTCGCTCACCGGCGCGCAGGAACTCAACCTTCGTCTGTATGATCGTGGCCGCGGCCGCCTCCACACGAAAAAAGCCCCCTACCAAATCGTGGGAGGCGGCTATTGCGGCGGAGGGGACGAACGGTGCGTCCATGCGGATATCGTCGTGGAACTCGGAGATGCCTGCATCTCCGGCACGGTCAAGGACCAAGCAGGCAAGCCCCTCGACAGCGCGGTTGTTCAGATCGGCAACCAAATGGTCACCACCGATAAAACCGGTCATTATTGCATCCAGGCCCAAGCCCGCGCGAAGCAGAGCATTCGATTCAGAGCCTTCTCCGGGATCGGCGGCGCCGCATCCGAATCTGAGGAAACCGTCGAAGTCGAAACCAGCGGTCCCGGCCTGTGCAGCGCGAACGCAAAGAAGAATTGCACTTCGCATGACGCAACCATTCGCATCAACCAGCCACCGGCCATCGATTCGATCAAGGCGAGGGACAAGCGCGTGGACCCATCCGAAGAAACCGAAATCACGCTCCGAGCGACCGATCCCGAAGACGCAGAGATGGGCTTCGTCTGGTCCTCCACCGGCGGTGAGGTCCAAGCCCCAAACTCCAAGATTTCCGGCCAGCACCCCCCATCCCCACCTTCCCCCTCAAGGGGGGAAGGGACGATAGGGAACCCGCTTCACACAGCTTCCCCCTCCCCCTCGACGGGGGAGGGTCAGGGTGGGAGTGAACGCCCACCTCAGGCTGGTCCCACCCGCCAAATCACCTGGAAAGCCCCCGCGGAACCCGGCGTATACACCGTCAGCGTCATCGCCAAGGACGATCGCGGCGCAACAGCCATCGCAAGCGTGGAGATCCCCGTCGGACAGGATCAAGACGGCGACGGCTTCATCGAGAAGATCGACTGCGACGACCGGAACTCCAGTGTCCACCCCGGCGCTCCGGAGATCTGCGATCAGACCGACAACGACTGCAACGGGAAGGTCGATGACGTTCCCGCCACAATGGTCTTCTGGAAGGACCAGGACGGCGACGGGTACACGGACGGCACTTTCTTGAAGGGCTGCCCGGTGGGTCCCGGCTGGACTCAGACCGCGAAGAGAGGCGATTGCCGGGATGATCTCAGCGTCGTGACACCCGGCGCCGTCGAAATCTGCGATGGGCTGGACAATAACTGCGACGGTCAAATCGACGAGAACACCGGCGGCGGTTCCTGCAACACAACGATGGCCGGCACGTGCTCCTCCGGTTCACTTGTCTGCGCCAAAGGCACACTCGCCTGCGCCCAACGCCTATCGCCCACCGCCGAATCCTGCGACGGCCTGGACAATGACTGCGACGGTTTGATCGACGAAAACCTCGGCGGACAAGCCTGCAACGCAAACAAGCCGGGGCTCTGCTCCACGGGAGATATGGCTTGCAAGAACGGCGTCATGGCCTGCATCCCGCGCCTCGCGCCCACCGCCGAATCTTGCGACGGCCTCGACAACGATTGCGACGGGACGGTGGATGAGAATTGCGAGTGTATCGACGGAAAAAGCCAGCCTTGCTACACCGGGCCGGCCGGATCGAACAGCGTGGGAGTGTGCAGGGCGGGGACTCAGACCTGTGCAAGCGGCATATGGGGTGTTTGCGCAGGCCAGAAGCTCCCCGCCCCGGAGATTTGCGACGGGGTGGACAACGATTGCAATGGACAGGCGGACGAACAGACGGGCGGCGGCTCATGCTCAACGGGACAGCCGGGCGTGTGCGCCCAAGGCGCCATGAAATGCGCCTCGGGTTCCCTCGTCTGCGCTCCCCTCGCGCTGCCCTCCGCCGAGAGGTGCGACGGCCTCGACAACGATTGCGACGGCCTTGCCGATGAGAACTTCCCCACTAAAGGGGAATCTTGCTCCACGGGCACCGGCGCCTGTGAAGTGGAGGGCGTCGTAGGTTGCAGCACGGATGGAACGTCCGTCACCTGTCTGGCCGACCCCCGATCCCCGACCCCTGAACTGTGCGATGGCTTCGACAATGACTGCGACGGCCTCGCGGACGAGGATTTCTTGAATAGGGGACAAAATTGCCTCGCTGGAACCGGCGCATGTCAGGCGGCGGGGGTGATTTCTTGCTCCGCGGATGGCACAGGCACGCTTTGTTCCGCGGTCCCGCTGTCCCCCAGTCCCGAACTTTGCGACACGGTGGACAACGATTGCGACGGCGTGATCGACAACGGCTGTTCTTGCGTGGACGGGACTTCCCGCCCCTGCTACTCAGGTCTGGCCGGAACAGCGGGCACTGGCCTTTGCTCGATGGGATCCCAATCATGCCCCGGCGGTCAATGGGGCATCTGCGCAGGGGAAACGACTCCGGCGATGGAAGTGTGCGATGGTCTCGACAACAACTGCAACGGCCAAGTGGATGAGAACACAGGCGGGGCCGCCTGCTCCACAGGCAAGCCCGGCCTGTGTGCCGAAGGGACTCTCAATTGCGTGAATGGCGCTCTCATCTGCGCCCAACGCCTATCGCCCTCCGCCGAAATCTGCGAAGGCCTCGATAACGATTGCGACGGGTCGGTGGACGAAACGTTCTCTACCAAGGGCCAGATTTGCATGGTGGGCATCGGCCAGTGTCAGGCGTCGGGATCTGTGGTCTGTACCATCGACGGTTCGGGCACGGTCTGTTCCGCTGCCCCCCGCCCCCCGGCACCTGAACTCTGTGACTCACTGGACAACGATTGCGATGGCAGCACCGACGAAGACTTCTTCAGCAAGGGTCATGCGTGCTCGGAGGGAGTTGGGATGTGCCAGGCCACGGGAACCTTCCAATGTAGCTCCGATGGCTCGGTCCTGATCTGTTCGGCTGACCCCTGGCCTCCGACCCCTGAATCCTGCGACGCCTTCGACAACGACTGCGATGGCCTCACGGATGAAGGGTGCAACTGTCTCGACGGCGCCACGCAACCCTGCTACATGGGTCCGGCGAATACCGAAGGCGTGGGACTTTGCACTTCGGGCACCCAGACGTGCTCGAGTGGCAATTGGGGAATGTGCTCCGGCCAGAAAACTCCGGGTGCCGAACTATGCGACGGCCAGGACAACGATTGTGACACCGCGATTGATGAGGAGACGGGCGGCGGAAGTTGCAGCACCGGACAATCCGGCGTCTGCTCCGCAGGGACCTTCGCCTGCTCCAACGGCGCTCTCACCTGCGCCCAACGCCTATCGCCCTCCGCCGAGTCCTGCGACGGCCTCGACAATGACTGCGACGCTTCCACGGACGAGACGTTCACAAATCTGGGCCAATCCTGCTCCGCCGGCGCTGGCGAATGCAAGACAACGGGCGCGTTCATCTGCCTCGCGGACGGTTCAGGTTCGACCTGCTCCGTGTTCGCGGGCGCACCGTTACCTGAACTCTGTGATGGCCTCGACAACGATTGCGACGGCCAGACGGACGAGGACAACGTCTGCATTCCCGCCGCCCCTTCCAACCTCACCGCGACGGCCATATCTTCCAGCTCCATCCGCCTCAACTGGACCGACAACTCCACCAACGAAACCGGCTTCATCATCGAGCGAAAGATCGGCTCCACCGACTCATACACTCAATTGGCTTCAACTGCCGCCAACACCACCCCCTACACCGATTCCGGCCTGACCGAGGGCACCGACTACTGGTACCGCGTCGCCGCTTACTCTGCCAAGGGAATCTCCCCCTATTCGGCAGAAGCTTCCGCCCTGCGCAGCCAGCCAAAGATTACGGCCATTGCGGCGGGGGGCGCCCACACATGCGGATTGGCCGTTAACGGAGAAATCAAGTGTTGGGGATCCAATGGCTACGGAGCGCTTGGAGATGGGACAACAACTAGTAGACCCATCCCCATCACCGTTCCCTTTTCCCTTGGCGCTGCGGCAATTTCTACCGGATTGAATCACACCTGCGAAGCCTCCTGGGATGGGTCGGTTCGATGTTGGGGCGACAACTTCTTTGGGCAACTCGGTGATGGGACAACTAAGAACAGACTAACACCCCAGGTTGTTAGCTCGATTACGGATGCTGTCGCGATATCGAGCGGACCTTCCCACACTTGCGCACTTGCTGCAGATGGAACGGCCAGTTGCTGGGGGGCGACTGGATCGGGGGAAAAGAACCTAGTGCCCATCAAAGTCTCTGGCCTGCACGGCGTCGTAGCGCTCTCGGCGGGAAATTCCCACACCTGCGCACTTCTACTCGAAGGAACGGTATGGTGCTGGGGGGCAAATTGGTACGGACAACTCGGAGACGGAACCACGACGGGAAGCAAGACCCCTGTACATGTCTCCTCTCTGACAAACGTCGTGGCCATAGCCACGGGCTTCTATCACACATGTGCGCTCGAGGCAGAGGGAGCCATGAAGTGTTGGGGGCTTAACTGGGAAGGTCAGCTTGGGAATGGATCGTTCATCAATCTTTCCACACCACTGCAAGTCTTCCAAGGCGCTGAAGTGAAGGGAATATCCTGCGGCTCTTACCACACCTGCGCACTCGTATCGGACGGTACGGTGAATTGTTGGGGAGACAATTTCTACGGGCAGGTAGGAGATGGATCCACTTCCAACCGGGGCGTACCTGTGCCCGTCTTGGGGCTCACGGGTGCGACTTCCGTAACTGCCGGCTACTCCCACGCCTGTGGACTCGTGGCGGAAGGAGTAGCCAGATGCTGGGGGAACAATGGCAGTGGACAGCTAGGCGATGGGACCACAACCAATCGCCTCACCCCCGTCCAGGTGCTGAATCTTCCGTAACCGTCCACGCACTTATCCTGGTGCGCCTCACCTTCGTGGCTCGGCCTGATCGGACAAGTGCCGCACCTTCCTGGCTGGCACTCGCCAAACATTCCCTCCTCATCCTGAGTCGGGTTGATCGGTCGAGTGCCGCACCCTCCTGGCTGGTCCTCGGCCTGCCCTGAGCGTCCACGCGCCTGGTCATCCCTGACGCTTGACGATACTAACGTTACGCGTTAGTATCCTCCCTTGGCGATCCGATCGTTCAAATGCGCGGAGACGCGCGCGCTGTTCAACGGTGAACGGGTGAAACGATTCGCAAACATCGAGAGCGTGGCCATGCGCAAACTGGCCATGTTGAACCGGGCCGCAACCCTCGCCGATCTGCGGGTGCCACCCGGAAATCGATTGGAGCCGTTGAAGGGCGACCGGGCCGGTCAATACAGCATACGCGTCAATGAACGCTTCCGCGTCTGCTTCGCCTGGACTTCGGCCGGCCCGAAGGACGTCGAGATCGTGGATTACCATTGAAGGAGGAGAGCATGCGCAAAATTCCGTACCCACGACCCGGTGAAATCCTGATGGAAGAATTCCTCAGGCCGATGGGCATTTCTCAGTACCGTCTCGCCAAGGAAATCGGCGTGCCGCAACGGCGTATCGGCGAGATCGTGGCCGGAACCCGTTCGGTCAGCGCCGACACCGGTCTCCGTCTCTCACGCTTCTTCGGCATGTCCGACGGCTTTTGGATCGGCTTGCAGGTGGATTACGACGCGGCAAGGGCCAAGGATTTCCTCGCCAAAACCCTGGCAGGAATCCAACCGTGGAAACGGGGATCAATTCCCTCAGGGCGGCCAGTCCGGAGTCTTGAATCCACCTGATCATGACCCAGCAACGCCCAATTCATTGGTGACCTCCCTCCCTTTCCTGTAGAATTCAGTTGTGGGACTCAGCCGCATAAGGGGCATGAGGGGGTTTCTGGGGAGGACTCGGGAAGTCTTCCTTCCGAAGGGCTATCCGTTCTTCCAACGCCTGATGATTCTGCTTCCGCTCCTCGGCCTCTATTTCGGCGGCTACTTCGGCCTGGGCCAATTCAATCTCCATCGCCGATACTACTATGACGTCTCGCTGCGGATCGACTCGATGATCCCCTTCATCCCTGAACTCATTTATCCCTACCTGCTCGTCATCGCCCTCGTCGCGATTCTCTATGTCGCCGCACCGGACCTGCCCACGCTGAAAAAAGCGGCCAAGGCCATCCTCGCCCTCGCCCTGATCCACTTCGTCTTCTTCGCTTTGGTGCCGGTGAAAGCCATGCATCGACCGATGGTCGTTGCCGATGGAACATGGACGAAGGAAATTCTCCTCTTCTTCTACTGGCTGGACGCGCCCGTCAATCTCTTTCCCTCAATGCACATCGGGATGTCCTTTCTCGTCGCATGGATCTGCGGCTCCTTCAATCGAACTCTCGGCATCATCTGCCGCATTCTCGCCTCCGCGGTGCTGGTCAGCGTACTCTGCGTCAAACAGCATTACGTGGCGGACGTGATGGCCGGCCTCGTCGTCGGCTACTTCTCCTACTGGTTCGCGTTCGTTTACGAGCGCCAGCCGCAACCCGACTGGGTTCCAATCGTTCTCGAAGCCCTCCGCCGCTACTCCCCGCGCTGGCCCAAGCGATAGCCCATTTGTTCGCGCCTGCCACAGTCGCGGCCGTGTGCTGGATTTCCACACCGCGGAGCCGCCTGTCAGAAGAGTCCACAGATATCTACTCGCCTGCTCACCCTTAGCCTGTAACGTCCTGAAAACACGGAGCGCGCCGAAATTGTGGCGTCCCTGCGCCTTGGCCCCGACTTTGCGAAATACTCAATGTGAATTTCACTAACGATTCACCCGCACCGTCCGACGACGCCATTGGAGGCATTGAGTTGGGGATAGTGGCACGAGGCAACCCTTCTTGGTCTAGGCTGTCGATCCGCGCTCTGATCGGCTCGGCTTTTCTCCTCGCCGTTGCAGGTTGCACGGGGAAGGGCGGCCGCATCGGTTACCGAGACGGACGCCTGCCTTCACAACAGGCTGATGTACGCACCGATGAACTCGTTCTCGAAAATCGACCGTTCGACCCAGAAAAAGTTGCCACCGATCCCGCGACCGGATTTCAAATGGTGTCGGACGAGATCCTTGTCACGTTCAAGCCGGGCACGACGGCGCAGGACGCCGAGGCCGCCGTGCAGTCCATCGGGGGAAAGCTCGTCGGATTCAACTCGACTCTTGATTTATATGAAGTCGAATTACCGGCCGCTCTCACGCCGGGGGAGGCTCGCGAAAAACTGAAGGCCAATCCGGCTGTCGATCAGGCCTTTCCCAACGGCATCGCTAAGGGCGATCAAACGGACTCTCAGTCCACCTGCGGCTGGCCCGATGGTTTTCCAAACGACCCGGTGTTCAAGGACTGCGACGCCAAGAACGATTGGGGCTATGCGAAGATCAGCGCGGGGCCGGCCTGGCAAACCACCGCCACGTTAACGGAGGTGGTGATCGCCATCCTCGATACGGGCGTCGATTCCTCCCACCCCGAATTCGCCGACCGCATGCTCCCCGGGCGTGACTTTGTTTATGGAGGGACCGACACAACCGACCGTCACGGGCACGGCACCCACGTGGCCGGCATAGCCGCGGCACGCGGCAACAACGAAAAAGGTATGGCCGGCGGCTGCTGGGAGTGCAAGATCCTGCCCGTCAAAGTGCTGAGCGATGGCGGTTGGGGCACGTGGATGGGAGTCCTGAACGGAATTGCGTGGGCCGCCCAGCAAGGGGCCGATGTGCTGAACATGAGCCTCGGCGGAGGCCGGTCGGAAGATCTCTACAAAATGATGGAAGATGCAATCGCTTCAGCCCGGAAGTCAGGAGCCCTCTCCGTGGTGGCGGCGGGAAATTCGAATACCGATGCTTCCTTCATGCTGCCCGCCGCGGCGCCTTCCGCGGTCACGGTGGCTGCGACATCTTCAACTGACCAACGCGCGACGTTCTCGAATTTCGGATCGATCGTGGATGTATCGGCGCCCGGCGTCGACATCTGGTCGACCTACCCGAACAACGGCTACAAATACATGAGCGGGACGTCCATGGCCGCGACCATGGTGACCGGCGCCGTGGGCTGCATTTTTTCACGGGGGGCCGCCTCCTCACCCGATGAAGCGGAAAGTCTCCTGAAAGCGGTGGCGGATTCAATCCAGACGGACAAGCCGCTGGGCGCCGGTCGCCTCAACCTTGGAAAGGCGTGCACATCCAACGGCAACAAGCCGCCGATGGTGGCCCTCCAAGCCGATCCTTCGTCTCTGAAGCCCCTGGGCGTCTCCACGATCACGGCGAAGGCCTCCGATTCGGACGGCGATCCTCTCTCATACGCGTGGACCTCCACCGGCGGCACGCTCACCGGTACCGGTACCACCGTCACATGGAACGCACCGGACAAAGTCGGGGCCTACTCGATCACGGTGAAAGTGAGCGACACCCACTACATGGTCCCCGCCTCCTTGACGATCTCGGTGAAAACCGGCGAGGTCTACAGCCTGGTCATCATGCCCGGGATCGTGCCCGACATGATCAAAGGGCAGACCCAACAGATGAAATGGCGCATCGAGGACGAGGTCGGCCAGGTTCTGAACGAATCGCCTGCGTGGAACGTGGCTCAAGGGGTCGGCTCCATCACCGCGGGCGGCCTCTTCACTGCGGAGAACCCCGGCGAAGGGCAGATCGTCGCCGAGTTCAAGGGTGCGGTGACGAACGCGAAGGTCAAAGTGGTCAACCGACTTCCCACCTGCTACGCCTCGGCCTTGCCGCTCAAAGGCCACATTCCCTTCGAAGTGGAGTTCGCAGGTTCCGCCGTCGACCCCGACGGGTCCATCCCGACCGGATCGTGGAGCTTCGGCGACGGAGGAACCGCGACCGGCATGGCCGCGAAGCACACGTACATTTCACCCGGCCATCCGGACGCCACATTCACGGCAACGGATGCCCATGGCGGCAGTTGCACAACGATCATCCCCATCCAAGCCGAGCCGCCGAACAAGGCGCCCACGTGCAAGGCTTCGGCAGGTCCGGCCACCGGCAAAGCACCTCTGCACGTGCAGTTCTCCTCCGGGGCACAAGACGTGGATGGAACCGTTGCTTCAACACTGTGGACCTTCCACAACGGCAGTACCCAGACGCAATCGCAGGCAAGCTTCCTGTACACAACCGCGGGTACGTACTCCGTCTCCCTCGCCGTGAAGGATGACGACGGGGCGACATGCGTGGATCAGACGAGCGTTATGGTCCTCCCACCCAACACGCCGCCGACCGTCATCGCGAACGCGAATCCCTCATTCGGAGATGAGCCCCTGCCCATCGTACTCAGTGCCACCGCGTGGGACTCCGACGGCAAGATCTCCTCGTACGCATGGACTACCGGCGATGGTGGAACCTCGTCACAAGCTTCGTTCGCCCACACGTACAAGCAGGACGGCGCCTACACGGCCACGGTCACCGTAACCGATGACGACGGTGCGAGGGCAACGGCCAAGGCGTCGGTGCAGGTGAAGCAAGTCATCCATCCACCCACCTGCACCATCGAGGCCATACCCACCCAGGGAAAAGCGCCGCTGTCGGTGAGCTTCAGCGGCAGCGCCGCCGATGCGGACGGGTCGATCACCGGCACACTCTGGTCGTTCGGCGACGGAACTTCTTCCAACAGCGCCGCCACCTCCCACGTTTATTCCAGGGCAGGGACGTTTTCCGCCGATTTCAAGGCCACGGACAACGACGACGCCACCTGTCACGGTTCGGTGCAGCTCAATGTCCGCCCCCCCAACCAGCCGCCTACGCTGGCGCTCCAAGCCACGCCACCCATCGGGAACGAGCCGCTGACGGTGCAGTTCACCTCCAACGCCGGCGATGCCGATGGAACCATCGTCGCCTACCAATGGAACTTCGGCGACGGGCAGTCGTCATCCGAAGCCAACCCTTCACACGTCTATGTGAACGATGGGAAGTACACCACCGCGGTGACCGTAACGGACGACGACGGCGCAACGGCCACCGCCTCGACGGTCATTCGCGTGGACAAGGTTTTCCTCCCCGTGTCCTGCACTGCATCGGCAGTCCCCGAGTGGGGGTCCGCGCCTCTTCCGGTCCAGTTCACGGGTACCGTGAGCGATCCGGGAGGAGATGTCGTTTCGTCTACGTGGGACTTCGGCGACGGCGCGTTTTCAACACAGTTGAGCCCCACGCATACCTATGGGATCGAGGGCGCGCCAACCGCAACCTTGCGCGTCAAGTCCGCCTGCGCCGCGAAGCAGATCGTAAGCGGTGATCGACATACCTGCGCCCTCCTGGCCGATGGGACCGTGGCCTGTTGGGGATCCAACCGTTCGGGTGAACTCGGGGACGGGAGCACCGTGGACCGGGATGTCCCCGTCGCCGTTTCCAGTCTGAACGGCGTGACCGAGCTAAGGGCGGGACGAGATCGGACCTGCGCAGTGCTTCAAGATGAGACCGTCCAGTGTTGGGGGAACTTGAGCGGGTTGGCGGGCGGCGACGGGACGTCGAGCCTTGTGCCGGTCGCTGTCGCGGACAGTTCGGGAGTTGGAGACCCGAGCCCGGCCTACTCCCATTCCTGCTCCATCCCATCCAACGGAACCGTCGCATGCTGGGGAAGCAACGCCTCGGGGCAGCTCGGCGACGGCACGACAGTGGACCGGCCCGATCCCGTCGCCGTAATCGATCTTCAAGACGCGAAGGCCGTTGCCGTCGGCGAGGAACATTCCTGCGCTCTTCTAGCCGGTGGGAGTATCAAGTGCTGGGGGTCCGACCATGAAGGTCAACTCGGAGACGGGGCAAGCGATCCCACAGTGATCAGGGCCGTCCCTGAGCCGATCGCTTCTTCCCTCTGCTCCGCCTGCACCAAGACTCTACACATAAGCGTGAATCCCAGTCAGCCGCCGGTGTGTTCGGTTTCCGCCACCCCCGTCGTTGGACCGGTGCCCCTGACCGTATCCTTCTCCGCACAGGGCTCGGACCCCGAGGGCCAGCCGGTATCGTTCGCGTGGACCTTTGGGGATGGAAACCCGGGCACGGGATCGAACCCCAGCCATTCTTATGTTTCTAGGGGCATTTTCACCACCCGTCTCACGGCGCAAGATCCGCAGGGCGCACAGTGCATCAAGGAAATCCAAATCCAAGCCAACCCGAACATGCCACCGACCTGCTCCGCCGCCGTGAGCCCGACGCGTGGACCGGCGCCGCTCCAGACCACGTTCACCGGAAACGCGGCGGACTCGGACGGCTCCATCGTCGGGTCCTCTTGGAACCTCGGAAACGGGTCCACCCTCACCACCACATCGGGAAGTTACAGCTACGCACAGGCCGGCACCTACTATCCGGTGTTCACCGCCAAGGACAGCAGCGGGGCAACCTGTTCCAAGAATTCCAGCGTGAAAGTGGATGCGAAGCCCGTTTGCGCGATCTCGGCTACACCCACCCAAGGGCGCGTTCCCCTCACCGTCTCCTTTGGCGGCGCGGCAACCGATTCTGACGGGTTCGTGATGGCGACCACTTGGAACTACGGCGATGGCTCCTCTCCCGGCGGCGGCTTCTCCACACACACCTTCCAATCCGAGGGCCAATACACGGCCACATTCACCGCCGCCGACAACGACGGGTACACGTGCACACCATCACTATCCATCAAGGTCCTCCCACCCAACAAACCGCCGACCTGCGCGGCAAGCGCCTCGCCGGCCAAAGCCCACGTTCCCGGAAACATCCCATTCTACGGCACGGCCTCGGACTCTGATGGCAGCGTAGCCCAATTGTTTTGGGCGTTCGGAGACGGCTCGACATCCAGCTCGCAAAATCCTTCGCACCTCTACACAACGCCAGGCTCGTTTGAGGCCAAGCTGACGGTCACGGACAACGAGGGAGCCACCTGCGCGAGCACCCAATCGATCGTGATCGAACCACCGAACAAACCGCCGACGGTATCCATGGCGGCCACGCCACCGAAAGGCCCCGAACCCCTGAACGTCGGATTCACGGCCACCACCTCCGATCCCGACGGTCAGGTGGTAACCTATGCCTGGAATTTCGGGGATGGAACTTCATCCGCAGCGGCTTCTCCGCAACACCTCTACTCACAAGACGGAACCTACACCGCCACACTGGTGGTCACCGACGACGACGGCGCGACCGCTTCGGCCTCGGCGGTGGTCGTCGCCGAAAAGGTCTTGATCGCCCCGAATTGCTCCGCCTCGGCCACCCCGATCAAAGGCCATCAGCCTCTGCAAGTCACTTTCAGCGGAACGGCTACGGACGCCGACGGCTCGATCCAGAGCACGACCTGGAAGTTCGGAGACGGCTCGCAAACCGCCGGCGCCGGCGCGACGCACACCTACACAACGCAGGGCTCCTATACAGCCGTCTTCTCCGCCGGCGACAACGACGGCGTTTCGTGCAGCGCACAAGTCGGCATCGTCGTGGAGCCGCCCAACAAACCGCCGGTCGCCGTCCTCTCGGCCGATCCCAGAGCCGGGTTTGTGCCGCTGGCCGTTTCTCTCAACGGCGCGGCGAGCTGGGATTCGGATGGATCGGTCGTCACCTTCGAATGGGATTTCGGTGACGGAACGCAGGGCATCGGGTCGACACCGGCCCATATGTTCAAAGTGTGGGGGGATTTCGAGGTCAAGCTTACCGTCACCGACGACGACGGAGCGAGGGGTACCGCCACCGTGTGGATCGAAGTCTGGGAGGGCGATACGGGTTCCGCTGATGCGTGGCCGATGTTTGGGGCGAACGCCGCGCACCACAACTTCTCTCCGGCGAGACTGCCCTCGACTCTCGATATTCTGCCTTCCATCTGGCCCTCGGGTTCAGGAGGCATCGGCGGACAGGAGCTGAACATTCCCGTCCTCTCGCCGGCCATCAGCGATGGCCTGTTGTATACAACCACCTCGGACCGCCTGCACACGTTCGACGCCCTCACGGGCAAAGCACTCTGGTCGCTCCCGGTACCTTACGCCTCGGACGACCCAACTCCGGCCATCGGCGAAGGCGTTATCGTGTTCACCACGGGCAACGAACTCTACGCCTACGAGGTCGCGACCGGCCGTCTCCTCTGGGGGCCGAAAAGCCTGGACCTTTGCAGCGACTCCACATCGCCCGCGATCGCCGATGGTCTCGTCGCTGCCATCGACTGCCAGAGCAATCTCCGGGTTTTCAGCCTGCACACCGGAGCGGCCGTGCTGAATGCGCTCGTGCACGGGGGACAAGTAACCACCCCCTCCGGCAGCCCCACCCTCTACAACGGAAAGATTTGGACGGCTACTCCCATGCCCTCCATCGGAAAAACCTATCTGGACCGCTGGAACGCTTCTCCTACGGGCTTTGAAACCACCACGGTGGTCGACGGCCTGGTCCAATCCGCGCCCGCCGCCAAATACAACACGCTGTTCGTGGGGGACCTCTCGGGCAGACTCTCCGCCTATGACGTGGGCACGGCCGTCCGCCGTTGGACCTTCCTGGCCGGTCACAGTGTTTCCACCACGCCCGCGGTCGTTCGCGGCAAGGTCATCTTCGGCTCGTGGGACCACAAGGTCTACGCCCTCGACGCCTTCACGGGGAAACTTCTTTGGAGCGCCCTCACCGATGGGGAAATCCGGTCCAACGTGGCAGTCACGCCGGACTACGCCATTGCGGTCAGCCGGCCGGGGACGGTCTACCGCTTCAAACTGACCGATGGATCGTTGGTCGATTCGACGGCCCTCGGCGTGGAAACTTGGGCCTCGCCCGCCCTCGCCCACGGCATGATCTATGTCGGCTCATCGGACGGGAAGATTCACGTCCTCGGCGACTCGAGCAAACTCCAGTCCCTGACACGCACGTGGACCTCGCTCGGAGCGGACGCCGGACACACCGGCTCCGCGCCCACGCTCGGCCCCACATCCGGAAGCGAACAATTCGTCTTCACCGCGGGCGGCGGCGTCAACGGCAGCGCGGTGTTGAACGATCAAGGTGAGCTCCATTTTGGCACGGCCTCGGGAACTTTCTACGCCCTTCAGCGTGACGCGACGGTGAAATGGTCCTATCCAACGGGCCTCTTGCGGGGCTCGGCGGCCATGGACGGTTGGGGCAATGTCATCGCGGCATCACAGGGAGGCGTGGTCCACAAGATCAGTCCCACCGGCGTGCTTCTTTGGACGTACTGGGTGGCCAATACCATTCAGGCCACGCCGTGCGTCGGCCCGGACGGAAGCGTGTATGTCGGGGATACCTCGGGAAAATTCTTCGGGATCAGCGCGGACGGCGCGCTCAAGTTCAAAACCTCTCTCGGCGACGCCATGCGGAACGCCTGCGCAACGGATGCCGCGGGGAACATTTACGTGGGCGGGGGAGACAACAGGCTCCGGAAGTTCAGCGCTTCCGGAGCCCTCCTTTTCGAGCGCGGTTTTACCGGGCCCGTGCTGACGACGCCCACGGTGAGCGAGAACGGAACCGTTTTTGTATCCACTCAAAACGGCTACTTCTTCGCCCTGACCTCCGGAGGCGGCCTCCTCTGGTACGCTTCCGGCGGCGGAACCGCAAGCGTGGACTCGAACAACGTCTACGTTCAGTCCGCAGGTGGACTGGATGTCTACACCCGATCCGGGTCACCCGTATGGAGCTTCAGACCCGGCGGCGGCTGCTCGAACCCCGTCACCGAAAGCCCGATCGTTGACGTGGAGGGAAACGTTTTCTTCAAGCACCGCGGCGGCGGATGCACGGGCGGAGCCGTCATCCATGCGCTCGATCCCACGGGGCAACTTCTCTGGAGCACCCCCGTAGCCGCCGGATCGGACTCCAGCCCCTCCCTCGGACGCGGCCGCGCGCTCTACCTCGGCTCCGGCCAGGGTCTCCACATTTTCGGCCAGAACTGAGCGCCAGAATCTTCGAGCTGCGTCTTCAATTGTGATGTAGATCACGGGAAAGTTAGTCCGGCCTTCCGGAACCTATTGCCGGGCGGTTGAGCGTGGAATTCGGGAAACTGCAACCTCTTGTTGCGTCGGTCCTTTCCACACGATCGAAGTGGTACGCGGGTTGCGTTTCTGTTCTTGAAATCGATGACCAAGCATGCTTTCCAAAGGACCCGTTCCCGTCGCCCCAACCTAAACTCTTCCTTCAGGTTGGCCGATGAGTTCAGTAGCTGAAATCTAGGGAGCAACGCCCAGGGAAAACCGAAAGGGGGGATCAGTGGGCAAGGAAGCCCGGAAACTCGGATCTTGTTTCATTCCGCTCGCCATCGCCGCCGCGGGCCTCATGGCAGGGCGCTGTACGCCGGGGATACCGCCAGGCTCCGCCCGTCAGGCTCCTGAGGCCGTGGAGGGCACCGACCTGATTCTGGAAGCCGTCCTCCCGCTCCATCCGGAGATTGCCGCCGCCATGAGTGCAATCGAAGATGAGACGGACCTCCAAGCCCTTCTGACAATCGACGGTGGCGAGGGTGTCGAGGGAGTGCGGGCCGGGGTCCGACTGGGAGTTCGCGCCGGCATTCGGGCGGGCCGTCGCGCAGAAGATACCTCCGGCGTTCGTCTCGGCGTGAGATTGGCCACACAAGAAGGCGTGCGCTTGGCGTCCGGCCGGGGCTTGGCTCCGTCCATCTTCCACCCGGACACTTCTCCCGAAACAAATCCACTCGACCGCATGCGCGTCCCCCTCACATTGACCGCCGAGTTCCCATCCACACCGGCCTTCGAGGACAAATCCCCCAATCTAGGCAAGCTTCCACCCGCGGCCCCTGCATCGCCGCCGGACTTGTCATCCCTCGGCTTCGTGGCCCATTTCCGCGTACACCCTGGCGGCCGGTCCGACCGCACCGGATCCATCCGAGCTTCGATTCGCCTTCGAAGACCTCGCCGAGCGGTTCCGTGAAAAACTCGTCCAGACGGCCAGGGCCTCGGGGGTCCCACCGGAGGACGTCCCGGAGCTCGCGTGGGCTCCCGCCGACTTCTCACATCCAGATACGGTCGCCACGGCAGATAGGGCCATCGTGCGGGTGGCGGAGTCGGCGAACATCACGCTAACCTGCTCCAAGTCGGAGTGCGCCTTCCGTTGTTCATGGACGTCGCCCGCCGGCTCTCGCGCGGGCGAGGTTTGCTCAAGCCCTTTGAACTTTCAGAGTGATCGAACCGGAGAACATCGGCTCTTCGTCGCCGCCGTGGATAAGTTCGGCACCCGTGATCTGAGTCCGGCGGAGATCGTCTTCCATGTTGTCTCCGATGTCGTCTGCGTGTCGGAATCCTGTGGGACCCCCCCACCCCAAGAATCGCCGGTGGACTCTCCCCCGTCTGACCCCGCGCCTGTCATTTCCCTTTCCGGTGATGACAGCGTGCCACCCGACACGCAGCTCACCGCCACGCCTCCGCGAGTCACGCGGGCCGATACCGCGACCTTCGAATTCGCGGCCTCAGAGCCTGTGGCGGCCTTCGCGTGCGGCTTGGGTTTGGGCGCCCCCTTCGCGTGTACGTCGCCTTTCGCCCTCATCGGGCTCAAAGAGGGCGGCCATGCGTTCAGAGTTTTCGCAGTCGACGCCGCGGGCAATCGCGATGCGTCCCCCGCCCTTTACGAATGGCTGGTGGATCGGACGCCTCCGAAGCCGGGGCAAGTCGCCGCCACCGGTCCGGGCGAATCGAGCTACCTCCGCTCGACCTCCATTCTGTTCATGGCTTGGACGGGTTTTTCCGATGAGCCCGCCGGCATCCAATCCTTCGACACCCAGGTCAACACTCAATCGGACTGCACGGGGGCGATCCAAGCCGCCGGCGATGCCGGTCTGGCGCACGCCGTCGAACCGGCCGGCCTGCAACTTCAGGATGGGAAAACCTACTTCGGCTGTGTGCGGGCCACGGATCGCGCAGGAAACGCCGGAAGTTGGGTTTTTTCACCAGGTCTCACGGTGGATGTGAGCGAACCCACATCAACCATCCTCCAGCCCAAGAGCGGATCCAAGCTCCCGGCCCTGTCGGCCATCGGCGGAACGGCCGCCGATACCATCAGCGGCGTGGCCGGCGTGGGCCTGACGATCCGGCGGGAAACGGACGGGCTCTACTGGGAGGGTACATCTTGGGGGAGCGAGCCAAGCTGGAACAAAGCGACGGGGGAATCCAATTTTGTCTTCACGGGTGTTCCGACCTGGGAAAGCGGCGTACGGTATGTCATTCGCTCGCGGGCGATTGATGTGGCCGGCAATTTGGAAACGCGCGATTCAATCTCCCTCTTCACATTCGATTCGACACCTCCCGCCTTCGCGGGAGCGGCATCGGCGATCAGCGCGGCCAACGCCGTGCGCGTGTCGTGGTCAACCGCCACCGACGCGGTTTCTCCTCCCCTCGCGATACGGTACCTCATCTGCAGGTCCGTCACCGCCGGGGTATGCGCTTCGTTCAACGCCACCGCCGTCACCGCCCCGGGAGTGACGAAGTTTGATTTCACCGGCCTGAGCGGAAACACAACCTACTATTTCGTCGTCCGCACGCGGGATGAGGCCGGGAATACCGACTCCAACCTGACCGAAGTCTCGGCCACCACCGGCAACGCCAACTGACCTATTTCCGCCGCCGGGACTGGGCTCTGTTTGAGAACGCGTTGGACCGGTAGACGCAGGCTTCAGCCTGCGTCCGAAGACGCACCCGTAAAGGGTGCGACTACCAAGAGAAGCGCCCCCGCAATGATGGGGTTTTCAAACAGGAAGTAGGTATACTGTCTCCAGATCTGAATATCCTGGGAATGACGGTCAGGCGGACGGTTCCTACATTCCCGGCGGAACCTGCGGCAGATGCGCCATGGCCTCATTTACCCGCTCCACGGGGTATTCGAAGTCCGTGAGCTTCCCGTGGAGGTAGTCTTCGTACGCGGTCATATCGAAGTGGCCATGACCCGATAGGTTGAACGCAATCACCTTCTTCCGCCCGCTCTTCTTGGCCTCCAGCGCCTCGTCGATGGCCGCGCGGATGGCGTGGGCCGACTCCGGCGCCGGCATGATGCCCTCCGACTTGGAAAACTGCACCGCCGCCTCGAAAGTTTCAAGTTGTTTGGCCGATCTCGCCTCAATATCGCCATGGTTCACAAGCGCGCTCACCAGAGGAGCCATGCCGTGATAACGCAGGCCGCCGGCATGAATGCCCGGTGGAACGAAGGTGTGACCCAGTGTGTGCATCTTCACGATGGGGGCCATCGCCGCGGTGTCGCCGAAATCGAACGTGTATTTTCCCTTCGTCATGCTGGGACATGACGCCGGCTCCACCGCCACCACCTTCGTCTTTTTCTTCTCCGTGAAGTTCTTCCAGAGGAAGGGGAAGGCAAAACCGGCGAAGTTCGATCCACCCCCCGCGCATCCGATGACCACGTCCGGATATTCTCCGGCCATTTCCATCTGCTGGAGAGATTCGAGGCCGATCACCGTCTGGTGCATGAGAACGTGCCCCAGCACGGAGCCCAGGCTGTACTTCTTCTTGCCTCCGGAGGTCGCCGCGACTTCCACGGCCTCGGAGATGGCCATTCCAAGAGATCCGGGAGAATCCGGAGTCTCACTCAGCAACTTCTTGCCGAACTGCGTTCGATCGGTCGGGCTCGCGTACACTTTCGCACCGAAGTTCTCCATGATGATTCGGCGGTAGGGCTTTTGATGGTAGGAAACTTTTACCATGTAGACTTCGAGATCGAGGCCGAGAAAACTGCACGCCATGGCGAGAGCGGAACCCCACTGGCCCGCGCCGGTCTCGGTGGTCAGTGCCTTCGTGCCGCCTTCCTTGTTGAAAAAAGCCTGCGCCACGGCCGTGTTGGGCTTGTGCGAACCCACGGGCGAGACGCCCTCGTACTTGTAATAAATGTGAGCCGGCGTATCGAGGGCCTTTTCGAGCCGGATCGCCCGATACATCGGCGTCGGCCTCCAAAGCCGGTAGATTTCCCGAACCGGTTCCGGGATCTCGATCCACCGCTCCTGGCTGACCTCCTGCATGATGATGCTCATAGGGAAGAGCACGCTCAGGAAGTCAGGGGTGACGGGCTGTTTGGTTCCCGGATGCAGCACCGGTTGGGGCGGCACCGGCATGTCCGCGTTGATGTTGTACCAGGACTTGGGAATCTTGCTTTCTTCGAGCAGGAATTTATATTGATCGCTCATCCGGACCCTCCTATTCGCATGGGTTTAGACCTCCCAGGCACGGATTATAGATAAACTCGCGGCGGACGCAATCTCCGGCGGCGCCTTCCCCAAGGCACCGTGGCGGAGCCTAAACCTGAATCCGGCGTGAATATGGCTTTTCCGGGGGCTGCCGTGGGGGTATGTTTTCGAGGTTTCTTTTTCATCGATTGTCAGGCGTGCGACCTTTCAG